>CAJFPG010000152.1 GCA_904398665.1 Candidatus Geddesella stercoravicola
AAATAAACGGAGGCAATCCGACAGCTTTCAATTTACAAAAAAAACGATTGTTTTTTAATTTTTATTTTTAGGCTATGATTTATAATTCATGACTCACGATTAAACTTGGGAACAATTCCGTTTAAAACATGGGGTTTTCGATACTCATATTAGCGTAAGCGTTGAGATCCGTTTTCGCGACGTTGCCTTTTTTATATTCGAAAAAGCCCTGAGCGGCGATCATCGCGGCGTTATCTCCGCAATATTTAAGTTCCGGCAAAAACAGGGAAAGTTTTCTTTTTTCACAATCTTTTTTTAGTTTATCTCTTAAAAAGGAGTTTGCCGCGACTCCTCCCGCGACAACAAGAGTATCCGTGTTATTTTTTAATGTGGCTTCCGCGGCTTTTGTGGAAAGCACCTCACATACCGCTTCGGTAAATGACGCCGCGACGTCTTCTTTTGAATACTTCTCTTGTTTTTGTTCCTTAGAATGTATATAGTTTATAACGGAAGTTTTTACTCCGCTGAAAGAAAAGTCAAAAGGATTATCCTCGAAATTAACTCTCGGAAACCTTAACGCTTCTTTGTTTCCGTTTTTGGCCATTGCTTCCACTTTCGCTCCTCCCGGATAGCCGAGCCCCAAAATTCTCGCCGTTTTGTCAAAAGCTTCTCCGGCGGCGTCGTCTCTTGTCCTTCCCAAAATTTTATATTCGCACCAATCCGATACTTTTACTATATGACTGTGTCCTCCCGAAACTATCAAGGAGACGAATGGAGGAGTGAGTTTTATATGAGTTATATAGTTCGCGGCCACGTGTCCTCTTATATGATGAACGGGTATCAGGGGTTTGTCCGCGGCAAGGGCGAGGCTTTTCGCGAAATTCACGCCCACAAGTAAAGCTCCTATAAGTCCGGGGGCATACGTGACTGCTACCGCGTCGATATTGTCAAGTCCGCCGGCGTCGCCGACGGCTTTTTGTGTAAGCTGAAAAATTGCTTCGCAATGGGCGCGGGCAGCGATCTCGGGGACGACCCCTCCGTAAAGAGCGTGAGTGTCTATTTGAGACAGGACGTAAGACGATATCACTTCTCTGCCGTCTTTTACCACGGCGGCGGCCGTCTCGTCGCAGGAAGACTCTATTCCGAGTATGTTCATAACATGACCTTTCTTATGTCGTATTTCATCGTGTAAGCGTTTTCTCTTGGTTTTTCATAGAAATCAGTTCGTTCGGCTATTATTTTAAACCCGCAGGCTTTATAAAGGTTTATCGCGGCGGCGTTAGAAACCCTTACTTCAAGCAATATATTTTTGACGCCGGTTTCGATATTCCGGGTAACCGCTTCTATGACAAGCTTTTTGCCGTGACCTTTGTTTCTCTCTTCCTCTTTGACCGCTACCGAGATTATTTCCGCCGTGTCTCCCACGGTGTAAAAGATAATATGTCCGACATACCGTTTCTGTTTTTGTATAATCATTACCGTATAGGATTTGTTGTTAAGTATGTTCTCTATTTCGTTTTTTGACAGAGGTTGAGAAAAAGACAAGGTTTCGGTCTCATAAATCGGTACAATATCTTTTTTTTCCGCGAATTTAATTTCTGTCATTTTCCAATTTTTCAAAGACCGCTTCTACCGCGTCTTTGATCTCCTTCGCGCAAAGTCGATATGTTTCGGCGTCGGAGCCGTAAGGGTCCGATATGTCGTTGTTTTTAAGTGAGAAAATTTTTTCCGAACAATCCGGGAATATCTGTTTTAAAAGCAAGCATTGAGACTCCGTCATTGTGAGAATCAGATCGGAAGTTTTGACGTCGTCGGCGTTTATTTTTTTCGCTTGGTGCTTTGAAATGTCGATATCGTAATTTTTCATCGCTTCTACGGCGTTTTCGGAAGGGGAATCTTTGTCGAACGCGTTTATTCCGGCGCTTTCGATTGTATATTGAGTCCCTCTTTTTTTATTTTCTTCTTTCGCGAAGCCTTCCGCCATGGGGCTTCTGCAGGTGTTTCCCGTGCATACAAAAAGTAATTTCATATTTTCAATGAGCGGCGAACCAATTTTTTCCGGTCCCCACGTCCGCGATTAAGGGAACGGAAAGTTTCGCCACGTTCTCCATTTCATTTTTTAATAGTTCCGCGATTCTATCGGCCTGACTTTCCGGAGCCTCGACTATCAGTTCGTCGTGTACCTGTAAAACAAGTTTCGCTTCGGGATATTGTTTTTTCAGTGTATCGTAAACTCTTATCATAGCGATTTTAATAAGGTCGGCGGCGGTCCCTTGTATAGGAGTATTCCTGCAAACTCTCCGCCCGAAAGCCTGAATTTGTTTGTTTCTTGATGAAAGTTCAGGTATATATCGACGTCTTCCGAAAAGGGTTTCGACATATCCTCGTTCTTCTCCCTCTTCGACGATTTTTTTCATGTATTCGTCAACTCCGGAATAAGTCGCGAGATAATTGTCGATATATCTTTTAGCCTCTTTTCTTGAAATTTTCAAATCTTTCGCGAGCGAAAACTCGCCGATCCCGTAAACGATCCCAAAATTGACAGTTTTAGCTCTGCTTCTCATTTCTTCCGTTATCATATTCTCGGGCAGATCAAAAATTTCGGAAGCGGTCAGTGTGTGAATATCGATATTATTGACAAATGCCTGTCTCATTGTTTTGTCTCCGGATATATGAGCCAGAACCCGCAGTTCTATCTGGGAATAGTCCGCGTCAATGAGAACCTTTCCGTTTTCGGCGACAAATGCTTTTCTTAACTGTCGCCCGAGCGACGTTCTTATCGGAATATTCTGCAAGTTTGGATCGACGCTGCTTATCCTCCCGGTTTGAGTGACAGTCTGCGTGAATTTTGAATGTATCCTTCCGTCTTCCCTTATTGTTTTTAAAAGTCCCTCTACATATGTCGATTTGAGTTTTGTCAATTTTCTGTATATGATAATATTTTCTATTATCGGGTGTGTTCCTATAAGTGATTCCAAAACTTCGTTGTCTGTTGAATATCCTGTTTTTGTCTTTTTTCTGAAAGGTAAAAACAATTCTTCGAAAAGAATGGTTCCGAGTTGTTTTGTGGAGTTGATATTGAATTGTTTTCCCGCGAATCTGTAAATCTCTGTTTCCGCGGCTTTGATTTCGGAATCTATGCTTTCTCCGAATTGTTCAATAAAAATCGGGTCCGCTTTAAATCCCGTTACTTCCATGTCCGCCAGAACTTTACAAAGAGGCATTTCAATATCTTTGAAAATATCGTATCCTTTATTTTCTTTGAGTTTTTCTTCCATTTTCTCCGCGAGTTCTCCGAGTTTTATCGTTTTCGCGGCGCCGTCTTCGATTTCGATGTTTAAAAATTCGGCGTAAAGTCTTCCTAAATCATAATTAGATTCCGACGGATTCAGTATATATCCGGCAAGCTCGGTATCGAAAACCACTTCGATTTCCGTTTTCGCTTTTATCGCTTCGATATAAAGATTTTTCGATTCGTGCGAAATTATTTTTTTTCCGTTAAGAATCGCGATATTTTCTTTATCTGTCAATACCGCGGTTTTTCCGTCGGAAACGCTTAATTTGCCGTCGCTTATAATGACGTTTAAAACTTTTTCTCCCTCAAAAAATCTGTTTGGAATGTCTTTTTCATATTTTATTTCTACGGATTTATTTTTTTCTACGGATTTATTTTTTTTCTCACTGTCTGAAACCTCGGGAAGATATTTTTGTATCAATGATTTAAGTTCGAGCTTGGAGAATATCTCGAACAGCTTTTCGGAGTCAATCTTTGGCTCGGGGATTTTATCTGTTATAATTCCGATATCCCCGTTTCTCACTATTGTTCCGAGTTTTTTGCTCATATACGCGCTGTCTTTGCCGTCTCTGATTTTTTCTCCGATGCTTCCTTTTATTTCGTCCGCGTGGGCGTATAGGTTGTCGAGCGTAGAGTATTTTTTTATCAGCGTCAGAGCTGTTTTTTCTCCTATTCCTTTTATCCCGGGGATATTGTCGCTGCTGTCTCCCATAAGCGCTTTTAAATCTGTCATTTGCTCGGGAGTCAGTCCGTATTTTTCATAAAGAGATTTCGGGGTGAAAACAATGTCGTTTTTATTTGTTGCGAGTTTGACGGTCGTATTGTCGCTTATGAGCTGGAAAGAATCTTTATCTCCCGTCAGTATAACGCAGGGATTTTTTGTGTCGTCGCAGTATTTGCTTATTATACCTATAATGTCGTCGGCTTCCAAACCCGGTTTTTCGACCACTGGTATATTCATCGCGCTTAAAATATTTTTTGTTATCGGGAACTGTTCCAGCAAAGCCTCGGGAGTTTCCGAACGGTTGGCTTTGTATCCGTCATACATAATATGTCGGTATGTTTTTTCTTTAAGGTCAAAAGCCACGGCTATTCTATCGGGTTTTTCTTCCGAGATGTGTTTATAGAGTATATTGAAGAATCCGTATACGGCGTTTGTGGGCGTCCCGTCGGAACTTTTCAATTCTCTTATGCCGTAAAAACTTCTGTTTAATATGCTGTTTCCGTCAATTATTAAATATTTCATATTTTATTCGACCGTCTTTTCTTCCCGCGGGCTTGTTTTCCCCACTTTTTATTTAATATATTTGATATAGTTACACAATTGAATATATTTATATATTTAATACACTTATATATTTAATACGCTTGTATATTTTGTATTTCCGTATGTTTCTTTTTTTGTCAACGCACATATATTATATGCTGTTTATATTATATCTCAAAAACTCTCGTTTTTCAATAGAAAAGCAAAAAAATATCTAATATTGTCAATATTTTTTTCAACGCCCCTCGATAGAGGAGGCTTTTATTTTTTCAACTTGACAAAGATTGATGTTATCAATAGTTTTTTTTATTTTCAAATCAAGAAAAAAAATAGATTTTTTTTAAAAAAAACTATTGACTTATCAGGTTGAATGTGTTATTATAATGGTGCGAAGTGGTTTAAATAAGGAGCTTTGTGGTGAAAAGTGGTGAATTTTAAAAAGGAGGGGTGAGAACAGATGTACCGTTTCGTAGGAAATTTTCAGCATACGCTGGATTCGAAAGGCAGAATGTTCTTGCCCGTAAAGCACCGCGAACAGTTTGGAGAAGATAAAAAAACGGTGGTCATTACCCGTGGGATGTACGATTGTCTTATGGTTATGCCGGAAGACGAGTGGGACAAGTTCTTGGAGGGAGTTTCGGAACAGCCTTTTTCCGAGGCGTCGATGATCACGGAGTATTTTGTCGCAAACGCCACTTATTCGGATATAGACGGGCAGGGGAGAATAACTATCCCCGCCAATCTTCGCGAGGAAGCGGGACTTGATAAAGAAGTGTCTGTCGTCGGACTCGGCAAAATTCTTAATATTTGGGATACCGCGCGATGGAAAGAGAGAAATACAGTGACAGCTGCTTCTCGCGACGCCATGAGAGAGGCTCTCAGTAAGAATGGGTTCAGATTTTAGGTGTTGTTTATGAAATTCTCTCATATTCCGGTTTTGCTCAATGAAACAATCGACGCTTTGAATATAAATCCGGACGGGATTTATGTGGACGGAACTTCCGGCGGCGGGGGACATTCTTACGAGATAGCTCTCAAACTGTCTGAAAAGGGTAGACTGTTCTGTGTAGACAGGGACGCCGACGCGATAGCCGCCTGTAAAAAAAAATTGAGGAACGTCGATAGAAATATAGAATACATACATTCTGAATTTGATAAAATCCCGCAAATTTTTAAAGAAAAAGGGATAAAGATTGATGGTTTTTTGGCTGATTTGGGAGTGTCGTCTTATCAGCTCGACAACGCTTCGAGAGGATTTTCGTATATGAAAGACGCCCCTCTTGATATGAGAATGAATGTTGACAGCGATTTTTCGGCGGCGGACGTCGTAAACGGATACGGCGCTAATGAATTGGCTAAGATATTTTTTGAATACGGTGAGGAAAAAT
>CAJFPG010000153.1 GCA_904398665.1 Candidatus Geddesella stercoravicola
CATAATCATAATATCTCCTTTTATCCCAAGCCGCCCAAATAGATTTTCTGAATCTAAATCGTATTAGTATATACTCATTATACGTAAATGTCAACAATTTTTCAACAAATTTCGATGTTCTTACGAAAAAGAACTGACAAGCATATTTAAGGTTGGGTTTTGTCCCACTCGCTGTCAACTTATTGAAAGAGTAGTTAAAAACCGCTTGTCTTTAACAACTTAATGACTGTCTGAATGGGATGTGATTTTGCGATTTTCGCATACTGTAACAAGCAGGGAAACTGTACGGACAGTTTCCGGAAACAAAAACATGGTGTATCATCGTAAGATACGATGAACATCATGTTTTTTTATAAATAATTCCTTATGTGGTGTTGCCAAATGCCACGCTCTGTTTTTACGTCGAAATTTCCGACGCAATATTGAAACTGTCAACACAATTTAATATAAAATAAAAATACTTCCGAAAACTCCTTCGGAAAAGACGTTCCGAAGAAATTCTTTTCCCGCGAGCTTCACTCTTCCAAACCTACGGCCTCGTCTATCGGAAGAGAAACAGCGATTCCGTGAGCGGGAGATTTCAGCCCGCAGGAAGAGGTTATGGCGGTCATGACCTCGGTTTTGATATCCCTCGGAACAATAATCATCAAAAGATCTTGTTCGTCCTGTATGGAAATTCCGAAATGTTGGCTTATGCTTTCGGAATTACGGCGTCTACCCCTGAGCACAGTTCCGCCTTTCGCCCCCGCGGCTCTCGCGGTGTCGATGACCTGATCGCTGTATCCTTCCTCAACGGCGACAAAAATCGCGTTATATCTCGATTTTTCATGTATTTCTGCCATATCTCCCTTTATCCTTTCTTTGATTTGTTTTTCCGCCTCGCTACGGGCGTCGTCGTTCAGTAAATTAAGCAACCGGCTTTGAAGTCCCGTGATAGGGATCGTTACGGCTATACCGCCGCCCTTGCGGGCAAAATCAAAAACTTTTCCTGTTTTTAAGAATAATTTGCTTACCGCGAATTTCGGTAAAAAACCCATAGTTATGATCCGAGTAGTCCCCCCGAGTCCGAAAATGTCCATAATCTCGGAAGGAGCGGTTCCCTGTCCCCTGCACTGATAATAGATAGGAATCTCAATTTCGTCAAATATTTCTTTTAATTTTTTTTCTTCCTCCGCTTTCGTTATCATAATAAACATTCGCGGCGCGGAAAAATTATCTTTCTGCGGAAAGCTCATTCAAAGTCCTCCTCGATATCCACAATAGTATCCTCCTGCAATTCCTCCGCGGGAAGAGCGGCGGCAGCTTTGGATTTATGAGCATAGATCAATCCCATTATCTGAATAGCTATCAGCGGCGCCATCGCTACCAAAGCCACGACTCCGAACGCGTCGGTCACGATATTGCCTCCGACCGCCGAACAAGCGCCCATAGCAAGCGGCAAAAGAAACGTAGAAGTCATCGGTCCACTGGCGACGCCTCCCGAGTCAAAGGCGATTCCGACGAAAACCGACGGGACAAAACGGCTCAGAATAAGAGACAACGCGTAGCCCGGTATAATTATCCAATATATATTTATTCCTGTCAAAACTCTTACCATCGAGAGAGCAACCGCGCAGGCGACTCCGATAGAAAGAGCCGTATTCATCATTTTCCTCGATATTGTTCCGCTGGAAAGATCCTCAACCTGCTTATTAAGTACCTGAACGGCGGGTTCCGCCTTGACGATATAAAAACCTATCACGATCCCGATAGGAATAAGCAGCCATTTAAAACGGCTCTCCGCGAGCCCGCTACCGAGAAGGTTTCCGACCGGGGCGAACCCCACGTTCACTCCCGTAAGAAAAAGGATAAGACCGAAAATAGTATACACAAGTCCGACAACCATTCTTAAAACCTGCCGTTTATGATAGCTTCGCGTAAATATCTGAAATATAATAAACACCGCGGCAATAGGCAGTATGCTTATCAAAACTTCCTCTCCGTACTGAGGAAGAAAAGAAGCGAATTGTTTGACCACGTCTTGCGTCGTCGAAACTCCGACAAGTTCCGAAGAAACATAAGTAGCGTCCGTCGGGTTATAAAAAATACCCAAAAGAAGAACCATCATAACAGGTCCTATGCTGCAAAGCGCCACAAGACCGAAGCTGTCGCTCGCCCCGTCGCGATCGCTCCTCGACGCGGAGAAACCGACGCCGAGCGCCATAATAAACGGAACCGTCATCGGCCCCGTCGTCACTCCCCCCGAATCAAAAGCCACCGAAGTAAAAGAATCGGGAGAGAAGAAAGACAGAACAAACAACAGAATATAAAAGATAAGAAGCATGTTTGAAAGGCTTACATGAAATAATATACGAAGCACCGCGACCACCAAAAAAAGCCCGACTCCGACGGCGACGGTCCAGACCAGAACCTGATTCGGAATTGAGGCCACCTGATTGGCCAATACCTGCAAATCGGGTTCGGCAATCGTAATAAATACACCCATCACAAAACTGACGGCGAGAATGAACCAGATTTTATTACTTTTTATAACATGACTTCCGACGCTCTGCCCCAAAGGCGTCATAGTCATCTCCGCTCCGAGCTGAAAAAAACCCATACCGACTATCAGAAGCACCGCTCCGGTAAGAAAAAGAGCGAGCGTACCGATCTCCATAGGTACCAAGGTTACGCTTAGAAGAAGAACAATCACGGTGATAGGAAGGACACTTGACAAAGATTCCTTTATTTTTTCCTTTAACTTTTCATTCACGTTAGGCATCCTCCTTTCGGGATTTACGACAATATAACGAAAGATCTTTAAACGGAGATCTTCTCTTATTGAGACCGCGAAAAGATAAAACACCCGGCTTCCGTCCTCCGAGGAACGAAAAGCCCACCGCGAAGACCCGTGCTCCGATTCTCGTATATGTTTTACATGTTACACGGCGGCGTTCTCGGATTTTAAAACCGCGGGAATCGATATCTGGAAAACAGTCATAATATTCCGCAAAATCGTCTCTTTATCCTGAGTCGTTCGATTTCTCGACCAATCGATCATTATCCCGGCGACAGCCTCCGTATAAAAGCCCGCTAAAAAATCTTTAAATTCGGATTCCGATTTTATCCCGAGATCCTGTTCGACACAATCGATTATCTTATAAACCACAGAGACAAGATCCGTATAAAAAAAGTGTTTCAACTCGTCACGCCCCATAGAATCGAGAGCGCAATTTATAATATGCTTATTTTGTTCGGTGTAGTCCATTACGAAACGAAGAGCGCTCTCCGCGTCGGAAATAAAATCGAAATTTTTTACAATATTTATCGCTTCCCGATCGACTGTCCATCTTAAAAGATCATAGACGTTACGAAAATGATAGTAAAAAGTCTTTCTGTTCACGCCGCATTCGGAAATCAGCTCGGTTATCGTAATCTTGGAAAGAGGTTTTTTCTCCATCGCCTCTTTTAAAGCCAAAGATAGTTTTTGTTTCGTTCTTAAAG
>CAJFPG010000154.1 GCA_904398665.1 Candidatus Geddesella stercoravicola
ATTCCGGGAGGAAAATTCAAACATAAAGTTCCGGGAAGACCGGACTACGAAGCCGATATTGAGATGAAAAATCACAGAGAGGCGCTGGAACTTATAGTAAAGACTCTCACAGACAAAGATCTCGGGGTCATCTCGTCTATGAGCGAAATCGCCGCCGTCGGACACAGAGTGCTTCACGGAGGAGAAAAATTCTCAGGCTCGGTCCTCGTGAACGAAGATGTTATAAACGCTATAATAGAATGCAGCGAACTCGGGCCGCTTCACAACCCGCATAATCTGACCGGAATTCGCGCCTGTGAGGAAATTATGGGGAAAGATTGCCCGCAGGTCGCGGTTTTCGACACCGGATTCCATCAGACAATGCCTGACTACGCGTATCTTTACGCTTTGCCTTACGAATATTATGAAAAATACAAGATACGCCGTTACGGCTTTCACGGGACATCGCACAGATATATCAGCAAAAGAGCCGCCGAGATGCTCGGAAAGGATATAAAAAACCTTAAAATTGTCACTTGCCATCTTGGAAACGGTTCCTCAGTGGCCGCAATAGACGGGGGAAAATGCCTCGACACCTCGATGGGCTTAACCCCGCTCGAAGGACTCATCATGGGAACCCGCTGCGGCTCGATCGACCCGGCGATAGTTCCTCTCATAATGGAAAAAGAACATATGACGCCCAAAGAAGTGGACGAAATGATGAATAAAAAATCCGGAATACTCGGAGTTTCTCAAAAAACCAGCGACAACAGAGATATAGAAGCGGGAGCTAAAGCGGGAGATAAGAGATGCCAACTTATAGAGAATATGATAGTGCATCAACTCGTAAAACTCATCGGGGGCTACGCCGCGGCGATGGGAGGAGTGGACGCGGTAGTCTTCACCGGAGGAATAGGGGAAAATAATCCTCATTACAGATCAAGAGTCGCGAATAAGCTCAAATTTATCGGAGCCGAAATAAACGAGGAACTGAACGCAAAACGAGGTATCGAAGCGGATCTTTCGGCAGATCCGCAAAACACAAAACTGCATATCATGGTCATTCCCACCAACGAAGAATTGATGATAGCGAGAGACACTCTTGAAATAGTGACAACAAAATAATAAAAAAACCGAAAGAAAAATTTCTTTCGGTTTTTTTTCACCCTTATTCTCTTCACGTAAAAATATCTTTGCTTAAAAATAAAACGACTTCTTCCCCGCGACAATAAGACGAAAGCTTAAAAAAACAACACTTTTCCCACCTACTCACCGACGTCCGCACGAATCGATAAAAACAAATCTCTCGCGTACGACGCCGCTCCGAAAATAATGCGAAAAAACTTTTCAGGCCAAATTTCCGTTCAGCCACAAGAGCAAAAAACCGCCGCGGGAGCCTAGGCGGGAAAAGGAATAAAAACTTGTCTCTTAAAGCTTTCCCCCTCCTCCGATTGGGGAAGGAACAAAAATCTGTCTTTTCGGGGAAGTCCTCGAAGAAAGGAACAAAATATTTATTTTAGAGGTTACTCGAAAAAACAAAAACTTTTTTTAAAGTCTTGTCCGAAAAAAACAGAACTTTTTTCTCCAAGACTTTTCCCGAAGAAAGAAATAAAAACCCGTCTTTTTTATGGTCTCTTTCGGGGAAAAAACAAAAACTTCTCTCTTTGATATTTTGCGTCAAAAAACAATACTTTTTCAATGTCGCCTCTATTGAAAGAAAAAAGAAACAAATAATGACTTTTTCAATGTAAAAACATATCAAAAGTAAAAACAAAAGCTTTTATTGTCGGATTCTCGTTCCGATATTAAATAAAGCGTTTATTTTGACATTGACGCCGTTTCTTGCTCCAATTTCAGCAAGGCTCTTTTTTTATCAAGACCTCCCGCGTACCCTGTCAAATCGCCGTTTGAGCCCACGACTCTGTGACAGGGAATGATAATTGAAATCGGATTGTGAGCGACCGCTCCGCCGACGGCTTGGGCGCTCATTCTGTCTTTCCCCAATTTTTCAGCCGTTTTTTTCGCGAGAATCGCGTAAGTCGTCGTTTCCCCGAACGGAATTTCTCTTAACAGTTTCCAAACCGTCTGACGAAATTCCCCTCCCCTCGGGCTCAACGGTACTTCAAACGGTTTCGGACGCCTTCCCGAAAAGTAATCGTCCAGCCATTTTTTACAATCCTCAAACGCTTTCAGATCGTCTTTTTCCACCATTTCCTCAGGCACGGTATCAGAAAAATATTTCTGTCCGAAAAACCATAACCCCACAATGTTTTCCCCGTCACTCGCTATCAATATATCTCCGAGCGGCGATTTATAATTTGTTTTATATAACATTTTCATCTCTCCCGTTCATTTTTCTCTAAAAAACTCTCTTCTCAACCGCAAAACAAACAAAAATCCCGAATATTTCCACAAACCTCGTTACCGTCGTTCCCGCGAGAACTTCTCTCTGTTTCCGGCGCTTTCGCAAGAAAGAATATTTATTATTCTATCCAAAATAGGCTCCCCGAGATTTATCCCAAAACAATCATACGCGCCTTTAAAATGCGGGTTCGAGTTCACCTCGCATACAAGATCGCCGAAAGAAGCGGAATTTAATATATCGACCCCGGCAAAGTCAAGCCCGAGAGCCCGAACCGCGCTTATGGCAAGCTCTTTTTGCTTTTTTGTCGGCTCCGCCGCTTTTGTTTTCCCCCCTAACGCCAGATTCGAACGAAAATCATTCGGGTTATATCTCTCGACACAGGAAACCACCCTATCTCCTACGACGTTCAAGCGAAGGTCTCGGCCTCTGCAATCCGAAATAAATTTCTGCATTATAAAACTTTTATACCCGAATTTCCCTATGATATTTCTCGCGTCTTCGATCCCGTCCGCAAGATATACCTGCTTTCCAAACGAACCGTATTCCTCTTTTATTATCATCGGAAATCCGAGCCTCTCGGCGGCAATGTCAACAAACGAGAGATCGGAATAAAAAACGCCCTCAAAAGTTTTCGGCGAGATAAAAGTTTCCGGCATTCTCACTTCGCAAGAGGAAAGAAAAATCGAAGTAAGAATCTTACTGTCGCTCCTTTCAACGGCGTCGGCGCCGTTGAAAACGGGAATTCCCTCACGCTCAAAACGCCTTGCCAAATTGATATCCTTATCCCAAAACAAAATAAAATCAGGAAAATCAGGACATTCTCCAAACTCCTTTCCCACGGGAACGACAATATCCGGATCTGTTGTCCTTTTTATTTCAAGCCTAACTTCCCGTTTTCTCGCCGCCGAAAGCAGAAAAGAATAAATTTCCTCGAAAGCCGAGGAGTTCAAAAAGCCGTTTACGACAAGCCACCCCGTCATAAAAACCTCCGCCAAAACTTCCATTCGAAGACCTCTCGGTCTCGTATGCTCAGTATACAACTTCTTCTCCTAATTGTCAATTAAAAGTATTGACTTTTTCTTATAAAAGGGTTATAATTGAGAAAGATATCTTTTGAAACATAAAAAACAAAAACACTGGAAAAATTCGCGAGATACAAAAATATTCTTCGATAAAAAATATTTGATTTTTGAGTCGTTACCTTTTTTGTTTCTCTCTTTTTCTCGTTCCCAAATTTTCATCTTATCGTCAGATTTGAGACTAATACCGTTTTTCGTCTCATAAAAAAATTGGTGGAAGTTTTTCTTAAAAAACAACCAGAACCCACCTCAGGTCTCTAACTCTGAAATCTATAACACCGCCGGTACGTTAAGCAAATCATATTACACGGCGTCTCGCGTAAATATAATATATAATAATACAATAGATTCATATACAATAACAATACTACAAAATAACAAAGGGGATTATTTATTATGAAAACCGCAAAAACAGTAAAAATTTTATCTCTCGTTTTAATCTCAACGCTCTTGTTTTCGATCTTTTCCGGGTGTTCTTTTGCCCGTATGTTCTCGGGGCCGCAGGAAAAAGAATTTTCAAAATCCGGCTTTACGATAACGCTTACCGACGAGTTTTCCGAAAGCGATAGCTCTACGATGACCGCTCTGTATTCCTCGCAAGAATATGTGGTCGCGGTTTTAAAAGAAGAATTCACGTTACTTGAACAGGCGGGAATAGACCCGAACATATCGGAAACGGAATACGCGCAAATCGTCTTGACAAACAACTCTATTGAGGGCTCTCCGACAACGGAAGACGGTCTCGTAACGATTTCCTATCAAATGGAGGCTAACGGCAAAAATATGAGTTATTGGGGAGTCGCGAAAAAGGGAAGCGACGCTTTTTGGCTCGTTCAATTCGTCTGCGAGTCCGATATCTTTGAGGAAAGCAAACCTCAATTTATCGAATGGGCTCAAACAATAACCATTGAATAATCTTCATATATCCCCCGCCGAGACAATCCCCGGCGCTAATAAGGCAATAAAAATCCAGGAAACGGCGTAACCCGCTAAAACGCGTTACGCCGTTTCCTTTTTATTCGATGATACCACTGCTTTTAAACACCGCCGATATTAAACATCTCCGATACCACCGCCCCCAAATCCCTATTTCAACTCCCTTTTCAAACCACCCTTCCAAGTTAAGAAGCTCATATCGCCCTGTCGAAGGTATCTGCCTCCCGTCCCTTAATAAAGGCTTTTCATCGTCAAAACCTCCCATGTTTTATACTCTTGTGTTTTATAATGTTTTCATTTTACAGAAAGTTTGCCGGGAAAACCAACGTTACCGATTTCAGTTTTAGTAATATATACGCAAAAAGAGTACGAACCTCTCGATTCGTACTCTCGTTTCTATCTGACCCGCGATGCCGATTTCTATATATTTTTAGGATATCGCCTTATACACATTTAGCAAAAGTTCAGCGGTGGTTTTTATTTTTTTATATAATTCTATAATATTGCAATCTCGTTACTATGAATAAATTTAGCAAAAAGACTTGATAAACAAATTTTCGGACTGAATAAAATTTTTATCATCATCTTTCGCGATATAGTTAGAGTCCTCCGAACATTTATATTTTTATCCCTCAAAAATATAAATTTATAAATTTATTAAAAACTTTTAAACCGTTTATATAACAGCTTTTTATCGCATTTGAACTCGATATTTGACAAAACGAAGGATATAGTGTATAATGTGGGGAGTACAGAAGAGTTTGTCGAAATTTTTTACAAAAAAAATTAAATAACCTTTTCTCTATATAAAAAACCAAAATCCAAACAGAAAAAGTCATAATAGTATTTATAAATAAATATTTTGGAACGGAAACGCTGTTAGTTTTCGTAATCCGGGAGAATTTTTATGCAAAGCGAAATTTTAATAAAAACACTTCTGGCTTTCGTCATTGCTTTGGCGACGGCGATAGCGGTTACTCCCGTTATAAAAAAATTGGCTCCCGTTATCGGAGCCGTGGACATTCCGAAAGACGAACGAAGAATGCATGACAAACCGATGCCCCTTTGCGGGGGAATTGCGATTTTTCTCGGATTTTCCGTATCGTCTTTTATCTTCGCGGATTTATCCTCCGAATTCTGGGGAATATGGCTCGGAGCGCTTTTCATAATAATTATAGGAATACTTGACGACATCTTTTCCCTAAACGCTTATATTAAGCTCGCGGGGCAAATTGTCGGAGCGGCAATCCCGACGATATTCGGATTGAATATCGAATATATCAATATCTTCGGAAATCAAATCCACCTCGGCGTAATCGGAATTCCTCTGACAATCATATGGATAGTTGCGCTCACAAACGCCTTCAACTTGATTGACGGACTCGACGGACTCTCCTGCGGAGTTTCCTCCGTATGTTCCGTGGCGTTCTTTTCGGTTGGGATAATTTCTCAAAATTCGTCGCTTATGTTAATCAGCGCCGTGCTTTTCGGATCAACTCTCGGCTTTCTTCCTTATAATTTTAATCCCGCTAAAATCTTCATGGGAGATACCGGCGCTATGTTTTTGGGATATATTTTCGCCTCCGCGGCGGTCTTAGGAGTATATCAAACACCTACGAATATTTCCATGGCGGTGCCGTTTATAATTTGCGGATTACCGATATTTGACACTTCTTTCGCGTTCGTAAGAAGAATAATCTCGGGGAAAAGTCCTTTTTCCGCCGACAGAGGACATTTGCACCATAAACTTATAGACAGAGGACTCACTCAAAAACAAACTGTTCTCTTTCTTTATACCGTTTCTATTCTTTTATCAATATTCGCGATTATTATTTGCCTTTCACAGCCGTTAGCTAGAATAATTATTACCGCGGCGGTAATCATAGCTATGATACTTCTTTTAATTCTCGCCGGTAAAAGACAAGAGAAATCAGAATAAACACTCAGACTCAGGCTCCGAATTTCGAAAACGGTTATCGGAAAATATTTCAGGCCTAAATCACGCGAAGATTTTTGTTTGTTTCCACGATAAAAATACCGTAACTCAGACAAAAATATCGTCGGACTTCATTCGCCTCATTTTGATTTGTTACCACACGACAATCAAAACGAAAGCGACGAGTTATTAAACGTTTTTACACGTTATATTATCGTTATAGTTCAAAACGAAACGGCCGGCTCCCGATATTAACTAATATTTTTTTTCGCGCCCGGCGCTTTTGGCGTAAACTAACATAAATTTATACATGAATATTACGAAATAAGTTCAAAACATAATGAAATTACCGAGAAAAGAGGTTTTTGCAATGAAAAAATTATCAGGAGGAATAATCGCCCTTATAGTTATAGCGGCGATTGTAATAATAGCGCTTATATTTGGAGTCTCGGCATATAACGGGCTCGCTCAGGCGAGAGAATCGGTATCGTCGGCGGAGAGCAACATTCAGACTCAGCTTCAAAGAAGAGCCGACCTTATTCCAAATCTCGTAAGCACGGTTCAAACGTATATGGAACACGAAACCGAGGTCATTCAGGCGGTCTCGGACGCGAGAGCGAGAATGGCCGCCGGAGGCACGACAGAAGAACAGCTTGAAGCGAACGATGAACTGACAGCGGCCGTTTCTCGTCTTTTCGCCGTGGCCGAAAACTATCCGGAACTTAAATCAAGCGAGAACTTTATTCAATTGCAAGACGAATTAGCGGGTACCGAAAATAGGATATCGGCCGCTCGCCAAGAATACAACGAAATCGCCGCCGAATATAACAGAAGCATAGTATCCTTCCCGAGAAATCTGATCGCCGGAATATTCGGTTTTGAAAGAGCCGACTATTTCCAAGCTGACGAAGGCGCGGAAGAAAACCCAAACGTATCGGAGCTTTTTGACTGACAATGAAAAAGACAAAAACTTCCGCGGCTCTTATTTTTCTCGCCGCTTTTGCATGGATTACTCTCTGCGGCTTTACCGCTCCCGAGGCGACTTATGAACTATATGTCGCCGATTACGCGAACGTAATGGAAGAAGAAGACAAAAGTCATATTATTTCTCTGTCAAACAGTCTTGAAAAAGAGTGCGGAGCCCAGATAGCGGTGCTTACGACAAACGATTTACAGGGGCTTGATATTGAGAAATATTCTCGAGAAACAGGAAACGCCTGGGGACTCGGAGCCGAAGACAAAGACAACGGAGTTATTATAGTTCTATATCTCGGAGACGGAGAAAACGGTATATGGGTCTCGGTGGGAACAGGGCTCGAAGGGCAGTTGAACGACGGGAAAGTAGGCAGATTTATAGATAATTACGCGATGGAAGATTTACAAAACGGAAATTACAGCGCCGGCGTCACAAAACTGTATGACGAACTTTTAAACAGCGTTATGTTGGAATACGGAATTGAGTCGCTTGACGGCGTAGAAGTTCACGAGGAAGAAACGGACAGTTCCTTTTGGCTCATAACGCCGTTTATGCTCTTTATCATTATAGTCGTAATAATCTCGCTCATAAACAGACGAGGAGGCCGACGAGGCGGAGGTTTCTTTTACGGAGGCTTCGGAGGAAGAGGCTTCGGTAGTTCCGGCGGAGGATTTTCCGGCGGAAGTTTCGGAGGCGGAGGCGGATTTCCGGCGGAGGCGCTGGAAGAAGTTTCTGATTATAATTTTATAATATACATTATAATTAAATTATAATGTATAAATAAAAATAAATCCAAATTCATCCCCACCCGCATATAAAACGCTCCCACATATAAAACGAATATTGAGAATTTATTTTTCTTATTGTTTCCAATAAACGCTTTCTTGCCACACATCACCAAAAAAAACGGACGATAAAATCAAATCGTTTAATCTCATAAAAATTAATTAACCTTCCTAACAAATGAATATATGTTTCGCAAAAATCCGAGCCAAGAAATTTCGGCTCGGATTAGTTTTTATATAAACAAAACCCGAGAAACGCTTTGTAAAAAATAGTTTCTTCGGGTTTATTACTTTATGAAAGTGTTTTTTAAATAATTAAAAAAGGGAGGAGAAAATAAAGTCCTCTTTTTATCTAATCTTCGCGGGGGAAAAGGGGATTCTCTTTTATCTAATTTTCAATGGGGAGGGGGGGGGGGAAAAGGGATTCTCTTTTATCTAATTTTCAATGGAAAAAGGGATCCCTCCTTATTTAATCTTTGAGACGTTAAACAACGACAAAAAAGCTCCGTTTATTCGCTTATTGTTAAAACATTCAAATAAATTATTAAATCAATTTAAACCGATTTTAAAATCAGGTTTTACCGAGCGCTTTGCAAAAAGTAAAAAAACTAAATTTCTCATATCTTTAAAAATCAAATAAAAAATCAGAGCGAAATCAAAGCCAAAAACAAATCAAAACGTAAGGCGTTTACCGTTGATTTCGTCATTTATAAACCGCCTTTTATAAAATCTAAACCGCCCTTTTGCTTCCGACGATTCTCCTTGCGAACTAAAATCAACCGACGTCAGATTCTAAATAATTTAGTTTTAAACGCTTTTATATCATGAACGTTTTCTCAATTTTAAAACTCGTAGCCATTATCTCTCGCGGAAATTTTCTTATGTCTTCCTTTTTATCTCGGTTTCTGAAACTTTTCGGCAATTTTGTTCGAAAGTTTTTTTATTTTATCCGTCATTTTATTTTTATTTTTCTTTTCTTAACGCAATTTTATCTTCTTAGGTTTATCAATAAAAAATTAAGAAAATAATTAAGAAAAATAAAAAAGAAACGAACATCGCGAAGTCAAAATTATCTGATTATTTTATAAATAAAAGGTTTTTTCTCAGGTTTTTCCAGGCCGATGGTCAGGGCGTTTAAATAAGTTTCGGAAGCTTCTTTTAAAATTTCTCTATTCCTCGTGTAAAGGACGCAAAGAGTTTCTCCTCTTTTAACTCTCTCGCCCGTTTTCTTATATATTACGATTCCCGCTCCGCGGTCTATATCGTCTTCTTTCGACGCCCTGCCGGCCCCGAGAAGAACACTTACGATTCCTATCTTTTCAGAATCCATTTCACGAATAAACCCGTCGATTTCGCTTTTCACCTCAAAAGAGTAAGGAGATAACTCAAACAGATTTGTATTTTCCAAATATTCGATATTACCGCCCTGAGCTGAAATCCATTCTTTCATCTTCTCAAACGCTCCGCCGGAAGAAAGGGCAAAAATAACTTTTTCTCTCGCCTCCTCGTGAGAAATTGAATATATCAGAGAAACCATCTCGGCAGACAACGCCGTACAAATCTCTTTCAAATCCGTCTCCGACTCGCCTTTTAACGCTTGGACGGCCTCGATTACTTCAAGAGAATTCCCTACACTCCTGCCGAGAGGAGAATCCATGTTTGTCAATATCGCGGAAATATTCCGCCCGCATCTTTTTCCGATTTCCACCATCTCGCGAGCGAGAACTTCCGCCTCTTCGGGAGTCTTCATAAAAGCGCCGCTGCCGACTTTTACGTCGAGAACTATCGAATGGGAACCGGCGGCGATTTTCTTGCTCATAATACTCGAAGCTATCAAAGGAACGCTGTCAACCGTCGCGGTAACGTCTCGAAGCGCGTAAATTTTTTTATCGGCGGGAGTTATATTTCCGGATTGTCCGATTATCGCGATTCCTATCTTTTCAACCTGCCGCAAGAACGTATCGGGAGAAA
>CAJFPG010000155.1 GCA_904398665.1 Candidatus Geddesella stercoravicola
ATTTTTCCGTATACGATAAAAATTGAAATCATAATTTTGTTCGACATGTCGAACAGCCCCTTTTTTTTACCTTCCTCTATGCAGCGTTTTGCCACGCTGAAATTAGCGTATTTAGCGCTGTTTATCGCGTATAAAAAAAGAAAATTTTTATTCTTAGAGCTTATATCCGCGAACCTTGGAATCAAGTATTCGCTTGCCGTTTCGCTGTCTTTATGAAAAAGTTCTTTCCCCGTTTGCGTCAGCTGTTCGTTATGGATGCGGAGAGCCGTTCCGACAGTTGCGTCGTAATATAGTGAAAATTTTTCTGTAAATATTTTGTACCACATCAGAATATCTTGGTTATATCTGAGCCTTTCGTCGAAATAACCGCAGATATCAAATATTTCTTTCGGCAAAAGAAATCCGCAGCCGTTTAAAGTTCCGTGTTTGAGAAGTTGACGAAGAACCGTTTCCCAATCGTTTGATTTGTTTTTTTTAAGCTCTTTCTTTTTCCTTAATTTTGGCAGGGGCTTGCCATCTTTATCTATAAGTATGCTGTCGCAATAAACGACGGTTTTTTTTTCGTCAATTTTTTTTAAAGCTTCGATTTCCGATTCTATTTTATTTTCTAAATAAAAATCGTCGTGTGAGAGCCAAGAAAAATAGTCTCCCTTCATTTCTCTTATTCCGAGATTTAAAGCGGAAGACACTCCTCCGTTTTCTTTTTTGAAATATCTGATTTTATCTCCGTAAGAAAGCGCCGTTTTGTCGGTTTCCCCATTGTCGTCGGATCCGTCGTTTACAACTATTATCTCGATATTTTTGTAAGATTGTCTGAGGGCCGAGTCTATCGCTTGCCTCATATATTTCGAGCCGTTATAAACCGGAATTATTATTGATACCAAAGGATTTTCCATGATTATTGTCGCTTTCTTTGAATGTTTTTATTCTATTCATTTTATTTATTTTTTCATTTTTGCGGGAGGAGAGCTCTTTTTTTTTATGTCTTTATATCTAATATCCAATGTATAATCCAATGCATAAAAAATATATCAATACATAAAAATCGGCACAAAGGAACTTTGCGAAAGCAAAGTTCCCTATGCCAAATATTTATTGTTCAGGCGTATAAAATATATTTATTACCTTCTGTGTAAGATCGTCGTCGTCGGCATAGAATTCAATCCCATCTTCTCCGATTGTCGTCTCTCCTGAAATAGTGACGACTCCGGAAAAATCATATTCAAGAATTCTGTCTCCAAACGTTGATAAAACCCCCGTATTGCAATCGGTTACAAGGTAGGGATCAAGAGTATTGAATATTTCGGAAATGGAATCGGAGTTCTCCGAAATTTTTTTTGTCAGCTGAGAATAGAACGATTGCATATATTCTTGCTGACGAGACATTCTCGAAAGATTTGTTTGATCGGAGACCCCCGAACGAGAACGAATATAGGTTAAAGCCTGTTCTCCAGTGAGAGTTATCGTCTCGCCTTGGATTAAAGAAGAATCCACCTGAGAGAAGTCATCTTTAATTGTCACCTGGACGCCTCCCACGTAATCGTTAAGGAGCGCCATGCCGTCCATATTCAACGAAATATAATTTGATATAAATATGTTTTTCAACAGCGAAGATACGGCGCTTTTAGTGTTCATGCAACTTTCTTCAAGGCCGTTGCCGTAAGAATGAGACAGGGCTATCTGTGCGTAAGTTGTCCCTGCGTTTTTTCCCCCGAGGCCGATAACGTTTATATCCGTCATCGTATCTCTGTTTATTTGCAAAACCGTACAGGTTTTTTCACGAGTGTTAAACGCGAATACGGCTATGAAATCGGCGAGACCGTCGTTTCTGTAATATCCGCTGTCTCTGACTTCTCCGTCCTGGTCTATTCCCAATAGTAAGACGGATATAACGTTGCTGTTCGGAATGTATTTTTGACCGTTATATTCCAGAGTCCTCGACGAGCTTCCCGGCTCCACTGTCGGAACCAGGGAAGACTCGATATACGAACCTATTTGGAAGACCGCGAACAGAAAAACTATCGCGGCGATTATAAGACAGATTATTTTCGTCTTTCCGAGAGAAGATAACTTTCTCATTTAAAATCACCGTTGTTTTGAGTTTTTACGTAAGGCGTCCGGATTACGTATGAGATTCCTTTTTGTTTTTGAAACCGAATACGAGAATCAGAACGATCGCTGCGAGAGATACTCCCGCGATAGAAATCCAGAACCATACGGGGATAGAAGAAGATGTGTCGTCCGGTTCCTCGGGCGTTTCGGTATCGTCTCCTCCGGGAGTCGGCGGGGTAACTGTTCCCGAATCGTCGGTATCTATCATAAACGCTACAGGACAGAGTTTCGAGAAGGACGCGTTAATATATCCCTCTTCTGTTACAGTAACGTCGCTTGTCGGAATAAGCTGCCATTCTCCGTCAATCTCCGCCATTACGAAAACTTTATCTCCCGCTTGGAGATTAAGGTTTGTCGAGAAAGTGACGTTGAGTTTGTTATCTTCCGAAAGTTCGTCTTGTTTCGTGTACGATATGTCAAAAAGATCGGTTACGACAAGGCTGTCTACGTTTGCTCCCGCGGCCGCTATTGCTTGTTTATCGGCGTCGGAAAGAACTCCCGCGATTCCTGCGGTGAGCAATTTTTCATAAGCGGCTTTCAGCGCTTGCTGAATTTCGCTGTCGCTGGCACTGTCATAAGGAGTTATCGTGAGTTGATCGTTTGTTACGGACTCCTTATAAGTTCCCGCTCCGTCGACAATTGTCGCAACTACGTTTTCTTCGTATCCGTCGGGGGATACAATTGTCGGGGCGTCTTTTGCTCCGACGCTTTCAACAAAGTCGTCTTCTGCGGCGAAAGAAGCTACACCCAAAGAAAAGAGCATTGCCGCCGAAAGAAGAACAGTGATAATTTTTTTCATAATAAACACCTTTCTTTTTTGTTTTTTTTTGTTTATGTTAATTCATTTTACTGAATACAAAATTTTGAGCCTCCTCAATTATTTTAAGAGGAGCGTTTCCGGTTTTCCCGATTATTTTTTCAATCGCCTCTTTAAGATTCGGAGGTCTTGAAATTATATTATGGCAATCGGAACCGAGAAGATGAACTATCCCGTTTTTTATCATTTTTATAGTCTTTGCGCAGGTGGCGAAATGAAGGAAAGCGCTTGCGTTGGCCTGAACCATTCCGCCTTGATTTACGAAATCTTTTACTAATTTCAGTTCCTCGTGTCCGAGATTGTATCTGTCTATATGAGCTATAAGAGGAGTAAGGCCGAGATTCTCTGCTGAAAAAAGTACCTCCGAAAGCATTCTTTCGGTCCAATTTTTCATCGGCATTTCAATAAGAACCAGCCTTGTCTCGGAGATAGCGAGATGTTTTAATTCCTCACAATTTCTCATTCCTTCAAAATACGCGATTTCCGCTCCGAGAAGTATTTTGGGAAGAGCGTCGGTTAATTTTTCTTGTAGTTTTTCAAAGGCCTCAGCTCTCCTCGCGAGAAAACGCGAGGGGGTATCGGAATCGGGATAAAAATGAGGCGTCGCGGCCATTGTTTTTATCCCCGCCGCCGCTTCCATTTCCAGCATTTTAATCGACTCTTCCACGCTGTGGCTTCCGTCGTCGATTCGGGGAAGGATATGAGAATGAAAATCTACGATGTTGATATCCATTTTGCGGTCGCCTTAACGCCTTTCGGCGTCTTCATACGCTTTTTGGTACGTTTTATAATACGCCATATAATGTTTGCCGTATTTTTTGTATTTTTTACCGTATCCGCTCGAAGACTCGTGAGACGCGTTAAATACCACCCCGAGAATTTTCGCGTTTACCTGCTCAAGTTGGCGGACGGTTTCCGCGAAGGATTTTTTATAAGCGTAATTTTGTCTCGCCACTATTATAATTCCGTTGACGTATTGTGATACTATGAGAGCGTCCGAAACAGACGTTACGGGTGGAAGGTCTATTATTATATAATCGTATTTTTCCGAAAGAGTCTCCATAAGAGATGCCATTCTTTTCGAGGCCAAAAGCTCCGCCGGATTTGGAGGTACGTCTCCTGATACGAGAATATGCAGTTTGTTAGCGTAATTTTGAACTACTTTTATTTTTTGATCAAGCCCCACAAGCAAATTTGAAAGTCCCGGCGAGGGGTCGAGTTTAGTTATTTTAGCTATTGTCGGCAGTCTCATATCTCCTTCGATGAGCAGCACTCTTTTGTCAGTTTGAGCTATTGAGTACGCGAGATTTATCGATGTAAAAGTCTTTCCTTCTCCCGGAATGGAGGAGGTTACTCCGATCACTCGACAGGTGTTTTCCTCGGGAATTGAAAACGATATATTTGTGCGAAGAAGTTTAAACGCTTCCGCGGTTGCGAAATTCATATTCGGACCTAATATTGAGCCTGAATCGAATTTTCCGGAGGAAACTCCGGTTCCCGACGATTTATTTTCGATCATTATTTATCTCCTTTTTTCCGTCTACCAAACCGATTTTCGATATGTCATTACTAATCGTCGATATAACGTTGACCGGGTTGCTTATGTTTCTGAGTCTTTCCGTATCGTCCGTATTTTCCGTACTTCCCGTAGGAATCCGAGCCGGAATCCGCTTTCGGGATGACCGCGAGTAACGGTATATTGAAAGTCTGGGTTATATAATCTTCCGATTTGATATACGGGTCTGAGAATTTTTTAAGAATAATAAACGCCGCCGCGACTACCGCTCCAATAATGAATCCTAGCATTGTATTCTGCGAATAACTCGGCGATGAACGATGAGTCGGCACAATCGCCGGGTCTACGATTTTAACAGAGCTTCCTTCTACGATTGAAGCGATTTTATCAGGCAAAATTCTCGCTATCATATTGGCGATTGTCTCCGCTTGATACGGGTCGTAATCCCAAACCGTCACTCTGAAAATCTCAGTCGAATTCACCGCCGCCGCGGAAATTCTGCCGGAAAGCTGCTCGTAGGTCATATCGATTCCCGCTTCGCTTATAACGTCGTTTAAAGTGTTTCTTGTTTTTAATATTTCAATATAGGTGCTTACTAATTTCTGAGCCGCAGTAATATCGGAGCTTGAAATGCTTACCCCGACGCTTCCGACAGATATGGACGTATTATTTACATAAAGTTTTATGCTAGCTTCGTATTTGGGCTTTACAAAAAAATATGTTCCGCAAAACGCCGCCGTGGCCGTTAAAATCGCGGCGAGAACGATTATCCACGCTTTTTGTAAAAGTTCTTTAAATAGTTGAATTACATCTATTTCC
>CAJFPG010000156.1 GCA_904398665.1 Candidatus Geddesella stercoravicola
AGAACCAAAGTCACACCAAAAAGCGAGGAACAAAGAGCTATTAAAACGCCCGTTATAAGAGCGTATCTTACAAACGGGAATGAGAAATAATATCCAAGAGTTGAAAATAATTCGCTCATTTTTCGTCTCCCCTCGATTTAAAAAGCCCATAAGAATCGTCATTTATATATTCTTCTTTTGTTCCGTAAAAAATCGGAGAACCTATATGAAGAATATGAGTCGCATATTTCAAAGCGGCAACAATATCATGAGAAATCATAATTACAGTTATTTTATCCTTTTTATTTAAAGAAGCTATAATATCGTACATTTCTTCCGTAACTTCCGGATCAAGACCCGCGACAGGCTCGTCAAGAATCAACATTTTACCTGTCGAACAAAGCGCCCGGGAAAGTAAAACCCGTTGTTGCTGACCGCCGGAAAGTTCCGAAAAACAACTGTCAGATATACTGGATATCCCTATTTTCTCAATAATGTCGGCGGCTTTTTTTATCTGTTCAGCAGAATAAAACGGTCTGAATTTACCATTATTAAGACAACCAGACATAACTATCTCTTTTACCGAAGCCGGAAAATCCTTCTGTATAAAAGTACGCTGAGGCAAATACCCGATTTTTTTACGAGAGACTCCCCCGCCAAAAACAATCGAACCGGATATCGGAGACGAAAGACCGAGAATAGTTCTCATAAGAGTTGTTTTCCCAGACCCGTTTTCGCCGACGACAAATAAATAATCTCCTTCCGAAACAGAAAATGAAAGATCGGACACAACTGGTTTTGAATCATATCCCAAAACAAGATTCTCACATACTAACTGTAACACGTCATTTCCTCCAAGTTATTATTCGTCGCAATCGGAACAGACTCCGTATATAACTGATTTTATTACATTGATTGAAAAATTCGAGTATTCAGATATCGTCTCTGAAATTTTTTCCGCGGCTTCCTTACTCATATGAAACGTTTTCCCGCATTTAATACATGAAAGATGCAAACAACCCATACATTTTTCCGAACCCGTATATCTATAAAAAATCTCTCTACTGTTCTTTCCCGCCACACGCTGAATCTTTTCGGAAATCGCCAAATCAGATAGATTTCTATATACGGCGCTTATGCTGATTCCGCTATCTTTAATATTTTCATAAATTTGTCTCGCGGTAAAATTATGATCGGGATTTTTCTCAAAAAAATCCATTAAGATTATTCTTTGTTCCGTTTGATATTTTCCCATAATCTGTCTCCGTCCGTCGAATTTGCGATTTACTCGCAAATCATTATAGCATAAACAAAAAAAATTGTCAATAGACAAAAATCTAAAAATAATATCACTCCATCATAAAAAACAGCCTTATTACCCGATTTTTTTTCGATATAAAAAAATAAATAACCGCTCAAAATTCTAACTTCCGATTAAATCAATATTCAATATATAAATGATATATAAAATAATATATAGATATAAATTGTCAAATAATATAAATATAAATTATCATATAATGTATCCGATATTAATCTATAAATAAACACATAACTATCAATAAAAAGATAGAAAAAATTATTTTAGGTTATATTTCAGTTTACTTCATTGACATACTGACGATATCAAATAAAAAACACAAATAATAAAATTTTTTAAATGTCGCAAACCTAATCTTTTATTAAAAAAAAAAGAAAAACGATATTACATATAATTTTTCACGTTTACTATCTCATTTTTTAATAAATAAGCAAACAAATTGGCTCAATTCATAAAAACTATTCGAAAATATTATATAAAAGTTTTCGGCGCGCCGCAAAAACGCGACACGCCAAAAACTTTTACTCGTGAATTTTTATCCCATGAACCATTTTAACAAAATTTGGGTCAAAATGATTTACTATATCACTATGTCCGATATCAAGTTTCGAAATTTCCGCCATATCTTCTTCGCTTAAAGTAAAATCCCAAATATCAATATTTTGCTCCATACGATTCTTATGCACCGATTTCGGAATTACGACAACTCCTCTTTGAACATTCCATCGAAGCGCGACCTGAGCGGCGGTTTTACCATATTTATCCCCAATGGACGACAAAACCGGATTTGTAAAAATACCATGTTTTCCCTCGGCGAAAGGACCCCACGCTTCCGGAACGATTCCGTATTCTTTCATTGAAGAAAGCCCGTCGGGCTGTTGAAAAAAAGGATGAAGCTCAACCTGATTTACGGCAGGTATAACCTCAACGGTTTCGCAAAAATCAGTAAGAATATGAGGATAAAAATTACATACCCCAATAGCTCGAATAAGACCTTCTTTATACAATTCCTCCATGGCTCGGTACGCTCCGAAATAATCTCCCATAGGCTGATGAAGCAGATATAAATCTAAATATTCAAGTCCTAATTTTTCCAAAGACGTTTCAAAAGCTTTTTTTGCCCCGTCATAACTAGCGTCCTGCACCCACAATTTCGTCGTAATAAACAAATCGCTTCTTCTAACTCCGCAGTTTTTAATAGCCTTTCCGACAGCTTCTTCGTTCATATAAGCCGCCGCAGTATCTATCAATCGATATCCGCTTTCAATGGCCTCAGATACAGCTTTCTCGCACTGAGAAAGGTCGGGTACCTGAAAGACTCCAAACCCTTCCAATGGCATTTTTATTCCGTTATTTAACATTACATATTCCATAAAAATCTCCTCCGTTTTCAATTTTATATTTATATTTTAACATATATTTTATCATAAAGGAAGTTTCGATAAGTTTATTTGTTTAAACCTAAACATATACTCTCGATATTAAAAACTTTTGCAAAGACTCAAAATCATATCAAAAAATCATGCGTTTCGAATTAACAGAAGGAAAAGCCATATCATTTTTTTGTATCTGAGATATTATACGAGGGCTCATTCCCATACGGCAGGGGTCTATGATGACACTTTCAAATATTTTCCTAAGACGCCTCCTATCATAATTTATATCTTGTCATTTCTTAAAAAGGTATCGTAACCAAAGAATTCCGCCCTCAAAGGTGTCCGCGGATTTTAACGTAAAGGATATCGGGCTTCTTCTCGGAAGAAAATCAGCTTTTTCAAAAATAGAGGCTGAAAAACGATTTCCGTCCGCAACGGGAGAAACAACAATACTTAATTCATCTATAAGTCCCGACTCGGCAAACGACCAATTTGTGAAACCTCCTCCGGAAATCATCAATTTTTCTATTGAGAATTTTTCTCTCAATTTTTCAAGCGTCAACCGACAATCAAGACGAGCTTTCCCGGCAAAAACATAAGAGATATCCAAAGCTCGAAGATAAGATAAATACTCGTTCGATACTTTGTCTGTTAAAATTTCTATTATATGATACTTTTCTCTGTTTTTCCTCTCGATATATTTTCCATCAAACGCTAAAATTCCCTCAGGGTCAACGGAAACAATATAATTTTCAACCTCACTCTTAGCGACATAATCCTTTCGAGGATAAACGACGCCGTTTTTCGAAATACTGTTTATCCTTCCATTAGAGTATCCTCTTTCCATAGTGGTCGTTCCATAAAGAACGGCGTTACACTCGTAAAAATCTCTTACTTTTTCAAACCGTCTCAACGCCGATAACGATTCGGAACTTTCAAAAAACTCTCCGTCAATTTTTCCGTCTATGGAAGTAAGCATATGACAAACCACATACGGTCTTTTCATTTGATTCTCCTTATTAGTAATTTTTCTTATTATTAAAAATTACTAAATTTTTAATCGTATAAAATATTGAATATCAAAATAAAATGTCCGATTTAACATCCAAAAAAACAATATTTAAAAGATATTTTTATCTTTCAAACATTATTTTACGCTTAACTTACATATAAAAAACAGACTGTTAAACTGACTCTTTTATTTCGACTCTCTTTGTTTTGTATTACCCAAACGTTTTAAATTTTATTTTAATTTAGCATAAACGGTATTTAAACTTCATTATTTATACACTTTGCTCAATCCTCAAACATTGTAACCATAATTTTTAACAATCATTATTTTCGATAACTTCTTATTCTTAAATCATAACCGCCTTATATAAACGTATCTCTACCTAAATATATAATCAAGCGTGCTTTAAATCCATTCCGATATCGTTTCTTTCGCGTTATTTACGAAACTTCCTCTTATCGCGAGGCCTTTTCTTATATCGGCCCCATTACAGTATTTTTCCACATTTTTATAACAATTTCCTATTCCGCTGCCTTCGTGAGTTATTACATATTTAACGATTTTTCCGGTGAAATCCAATTTTTCTAATTGAGAAAGCATCGCGTTAGGCATATAATTCCACCATATAGGAGAACACAAATAAATGACTTCATATTCTGAGATATCATTTAAATATCGTTTCAATTTCGGTCTTTCTCCCGTCTTTAACTCTTCCTTAGCGACATCGCAACATTCTTTATAATTATACGGATATTCCTTTACAGTCTCTACTTTAAACAGGTCAGCACCCGTTATATCTCTTATCGTTTCCGCAACTATTTCGGTATTCCCTTTATCTATATTTCTGATTCCGTCCGACATATAATTTTCGCCGGTATGCGAAAAGTATATAACCAGACTTTTTTTACCTTTCAACGTTTCTTCTTTTGTCCCCAAAATACTCATTTTGTTCTTCTCCTTTTCTAACATAAAATTTTTCAATTTTTTATCCGTCTCATTTTTTATCCGTCTTATTACGAAGGTAAGAAGGTAAAAATTCAAATTAAATATCCTAAACATCAAAAAACAAAGCGAAATATCTCAAAAAAATGATTTCAAAAGACAAACTCGGAAAGGACTGCTCCTCCAATATTAGGTCATTTATGCCGTTATCGTATTCTTTACTGTAAATTTAAACCGTTTACCCAATCCCTGACAGTTTCCTCGGAAGCTCTTGATGAAAAACGAACGCCCTCCAACCAATTACCCGTGCCGGCGGCTTCTGCCAATAATTCTCCGCTTTCGCCCAGACCGGAACTTGAAGACGTGCAAAAAGGAATAACGTTTTTCCCCGTAAAATCATTAGCGGAGATAAACCCGTTTACCGGCCACGCCGCTATCCCCCACCAAATTGCGTGTCCAAATTGATACAATCAACATCTTGTGGCTATCGTTTTTCGATTTGCAAAATCATTACAAGATATGTGATTTTTCATTCTTCGCCGCGCACCCACATGGTATTGGGTATCGTTTGTCGACTTACAATTCCAGACTGCGCGGCCGCATTCTTTCCTATTAGAAGAAGCCTACCGTTTTTCGATTTGCTATCGTTTTTATTTTACATCAAATCCGCCTGAGAATCCACCACAGAGAAAGG
>CAJFPG010000157.1 GCA_904398665.1 Candidatus Geddesella stercoravicola
GGATAACGAACTGAAGCTGGCAAAGGTGTGGTGCTCCCACGCCGACCAAAGGGACGAGGCAAAGCAGCAAAAGCTAAAGGAGTTTATTGCCGATTGCAGGAAAAAGAAAATCTTCGTCTGCGTTTATGAATCGGGCGACGGCAGCCTTTTGGAAAACACCAAAGAGCTGCTTGCCTACAATCTTAATAACCCGACACCGCGCGCAAAGACTTCAAAATCGCGCGACGCGAGGTAAATTTGGGGCGGCAGCTTTGCCGCGTACATAGCTTAGTATAAAAAACCTCCGTATCGTTTAACAGAAATACGGAGGTTTTCGTATGATGAAATTCGCGGTTACGCCGCAGTCCCCAATTTGAACATGGCGGCAAACCGTGTGAAAGTCGGCTTAAAGTCAAAGGCTTTATCGAGCAGCTTTGAGAAAAAGCCTATTACAGTGCCGTTTAAAAGAGCCATGATAAGAGTGCCCCAACCTATGCCTCTGATTTCGCCGAAAAATGCAAATGTCATAATTACGCTTGCCGTCAGGCATGAGAGATCTACGATTGTTTTCAGGCGGGATAGCTTTATCCCGTATTTACAGGAAACCGCTTTTACAAAAAAGTCATATACCTGTGGAAAAAGGTAGGTTTTGAAAAACAGCGCAACAGAAAAGGAGGTGAGTATCATACCGATAACAAACATTGCAATACGAAGCGGCAGATTCATACTTCCGGGCGGCGTTGCTGCAGGATTCAGAAACGGGATTTTTCTCCATAGGTCAAGCACAAATCCGTAGATAAGGCAAGTCCCAAATGAAAAGAAGTAAACAAACCTGAACCTTTTGAGGACAATGCAAAGAAGAATAAATACAATTGCCTGAACAACATATTCAGCTTGCCCAAAGCTCAAAAATCCGGCTTTCAAGCTTAACAGATATGCCGGTGCAACAATCATTGATATTCCGAAATCGGCGGTAGAAAGAGTTGCGACCGCCAAGGACAGCAAAACGATTGCGGCAAAATAGGTGACCTCGCTTGATATTTTGATTTTTCGGCTCATTTTTAACCACTTTCTTTATCGCGATACGGTTCTACACAATAACTACATAGTTGTCCTTGCGCTTTGCAGGCTCTCCCGATTCTGACGCAGGATAGCCGAGTGCTATACTGCCGACTCCGCGGAGAGTTTCGTCAAGTCCCCATTCACGCAGGAGAGCCTTGCCATTTTCGCTGTCGAAAATCTCGCGTTCTCTGTGTACCCAGACAGAGCCGAGCTCGAGCGACGCGGCGGCGAGCATCATGTTCTCAAGTACGCAGCTGCCGTCCTCAACAAAAGTACTTGCAGTCCCCTCGGCAAGAACGAGAATGATTACGGGAGCGCCGTAGTACGGGTCGGTGTCTTTGCCCACAACCTCCGCGTTAAGGAGTGCAAGCTCATTGCGGTACTTTTCGGTTGTGACGGCGATAATTGTCGGCGATTGCCGTCCTCCGCCCGTCGGGGCATAGGTTCCGGCTTCGCAGATTTCCCTCAGCAGCTCCTGCGGCACGGCGTCCCTCTTATAGGCGCGGACGCTCCTGCGTGACCTGATTGTTTTCAACACTTCGTTTGCCATAATAAAACCTCCTATTAAAAATCGCCATACACCCGATTTAAACGGATGTATGGCGAAAAATGAGCATGGTACTCAGAAAAATCCATACCGATTTTGGAATTATATTATATCACGAAAAAGCGCGGATTTCAACAGCAATTTAAAAATCGGTTAGTAAAATAATCACTCACGCCTTGTAAAGAGGCGCAGAGAGTTTAAAATGGGGAACATTTGCGGGGATTTACCCTGTCAAATGTTCCCTATAAATTTATTGACGCTTACCTCTTCGCAGCAACTCGATATCCTGCAGCTTTCTGCCGAGCTCGTCGTCGCCTGCGATTTTTAAAAGGTCCTTATCCATATTGTTGAGCGCATGCAAAACGGCGGCGTAAATACCGACGGCAACCGAAGGATTGCCGTTTTCCACCTTCCACAGCGTTGAACGGCTGATTCCTGCGCGCTCGGCGACCAATGTTGCAGACAGTTTTCTTCTGAGCCGTGCCATTTTTATTTGCTCGCCCATGGTTTTAAGAATATTTTCCGTATCTGGCATAATATTATACGCTGCATTTTTCATTTGCACTCACCCCTTGTGTTTTCTATTATAAACACTTTATACTATTTTGTCAATAGTAGCGAACACAAATGACTTGGCAACAAGATTCCTCTTGATACGTATTGACTTTTGGCTTCGATTGTATTACAATGTTGTTAGTTGTAAATGCGGAAAGGAGAAACAAAGTTGAAAATTGACGGATACGCCCGAATTTCGGTGGATTTGCAGGAAGACAGCCACGAGAATACCAGTATAGAAAACCAAAAACGAATCATTCGCGACTTTGTGGCAAAGGAATCTCCCGACGCGGAGCTGACGATATATGAGGACCGCGACCGCAGCGGCTACACCTTTTCTCAGCGCGAAAATTATCAGAAAATGCGCAAGGGGCTGATAAACGGTGATGTGCGTATCTTAATCGTCAAGGATTTCTCCCGTTTCTCACGCCGCAACAGCTTAGGGCTTTTGGAGCTTGAAACGCTGCGCGACGCCGGTATTCGCATTATTTCGATAGGCGACAATATCGACTACCCCACGCGCGACGACTGGATGCTCATTCAGTTCAAATTTCTGATGAATGAAATGCCTGTCACCGACACCTCGAAAAAAATCAAGCAGATGATAGACAACCGACAGAAAAACGGGCAGTGGATCTGCGCCGTGCCTTACGGCTACCGCATTATCAACACCAAAGAAATGACCTACGAGATCGACCCGCCTGCGGCGGAGGTCGTGCGCGAGGTTTTCAGACTCTACAATCTCGGTTGGGGTTACAAAAAAATCGCAAATCACCTGACCGACAGCGGCGTGCCGACCCCGAGGGCAAACGAGATTGCCCAAAAGGAAGCCGAGGGCAAGGCAACCAAGCTTACCGCGCGCAATGAATGGAGCATTATCACGGTGCAGGCAATTCTCAAAAACGATTTTTACATCGGCACGCTCCGTCAGCGCAAGTACACGCGCAAGGGCATTAACGGCAAGGATGTAAAGCTCGGCGATGAGGACAATATCGTGATTGAAAACGCCCACGAGCCGATTGTGGACGGCAAGACCTTTGCCTATACAAAAGAACAGCTCCGGCTGCGCTCAAAGGGCAATTATCGCGGCGAGAAGAAGTACGCCACCGATTATTCCGGCTTTATGTTCTGCGGCGACTGCGGCAGCCCGATGTTCTCCATGTCCCGCCCCGATCTGTCGCCCGCCTACACCTGCGGTACATACCACAAGCGAGGACTCAAGGGCTGCACCTCGCACCATATCCGTGTGGATGTACTTGATAGACTTCTAAAAGAATTTATCCTCCGCGTGCGCGATAACTGCAAGGGTATGATTGACGAGCTGCAAAAAACGATTGACGAGCAGCCCGAGCGGGAGGAGCAGCTCGGCGCGACGGTGGAAAGCATTGAAACGCAGCTTAACGAGGCAAAAGCAAAGCTCAAAGCGCTGTATAAAGAAAAAATGCTGATTGACGCGGGACTTTCCGACGCCAAAAGCCGAACCAAGGCGGCGCTTTATGACGAAATGGAGGAAGAGCTGCTTACCCGTATTGAAATGCTCGAAAAGCAATTCGGCGATGTCAACAACATGCGCAACAATATGATTACCGCCAACCGAAAGGCGAAAACGGTTATCGAGGTCTTTGACGGCGTGCTGAAAAAGGAAAAGCTCGACAAGCGCGACATCGGCTTGATCGTTGAGAAAATCACGGTGTTTGAGGATCATTTGAATGTCAGGCTCAAATCCGATGTGGACGAGCTTTTGTCGCTTGAGGATACGGAGCACACCGTAAATTTTAAGTCGGGCAGTAAGGATATCGCAGTTACCCAAAGGTCCGCGAACCGCGCGGACAAGGTCTTTACTGTCAATGTTATCAGAGAGGGCGACAGGGCGGAAATTCGCAACGGAAAAGCTCAAATAATCGGTGTTCCTAATTTAGATAAGGCTATTGAGAGCGCGAGAAAATTGTATTTTGACGGAATTGACTGTATTGAGCTATGCGGGGCTTTCGGCGAGAACGGGGACAGAGCGGTAATTCGGGCGACAGAGAATAAAATACCTGTCGGATATGTAACTCATTTCTCGGAAAAAACGATATATACGATTCTGTATTTTCGGATTGAAAATAATAGGTAAAAGATTGAAGATTATTTAATTAATAAAAAATAAAAATTTATATAATTTAGATTTCAATCTTTAATTTTTCTTGATTTTGTTTCTTCAAAAGGATAGACTAAGATTTAGAAAGTTACTCTCGCGAGTTCGAAAGCCTAAAGATTTTAATCTTTATAATAGCGTTAAAAAAAAATAGAAAAACTGAAAATTATGGAAAGAAATTTTATTAAATGATTATGATATCACGATTATAATATTATATGAAAATTGAATTTGTTACGCGATTACAAACTATGGTGTGATGAGGAGAACTCTTTGGATTTTATCTTGTGTCTCGCATTATATTATTGGCGTGGCTGGAAGCGACGGTTTATAATATATTCAGCAAAATAAGTTTTAGAAAGTATGCGGAGCGGATATTAATCCTTTATATTTAAGAAGTCATAATAAAATATCCCAAATTAAGCGATATTTTATTATACATATGCGTTGATTTGATATATGAAATCGTTAAGTTGAAACCGTTAAGTTTTTCAAGGCGGATGATAGTTAATTTTGTAATTAGTATATAGGATGAAAATCTAAGGAAAACGACTCAAAAAATTCAAAAAGAAACAATTTAATATGTAATTTGAGATATATGTTGTGTATTATTCGAATTGACGCGGAAGATAATTCGGCGTCTGATTTTCTTTATTGTTAAATATCTCTAATCCGGAAAGATATAAGTGTACACACGAACGTTCGCTAAAAAAATGATGACAGAAATTAATTATAGTTTTCTTTTTCGCTCGGTGCGGATATTATGCGGATATTATAGGATATAGGATGAAAAAAAATTAGTGAGTATGGATTAAAAAGATAGTTTATAAATTTATAATTTAAACGAGAGGTGATATTATGATGTACGGACCGAATAAAAATGAAAAATTTCCAAATAAAAATATATCAAGCGTATGTTTTATAAAAAATACAATTACAAGGACTAATATAGAAGTGGGGGATTACACTTATTACGACGATGTAGACGGGGCAGATAAATTTGAAGAACATGTGATTTATCATTACGAGTTTTTAGGAGACAAGCTTATAATAGGGAAGTTTTGTCAGATAGCCTCCGGGATAAAGATTATAATGAACGGCGCCAATCATAGAATGAGCAGTGTTACGACTTATCCTTTTAATATAATGGGAAACGGTTGGGAAAAAGTAACGCCGAAGTTAAAAGATTTGTCGTTTAAGGGCGATACTGTTATCGGTAACGACGTATGGATTGGGAAAAATGTGACAATTTTACCGGGAGTTCATATAGGAGACGGAGCGATAATAGGAGCGAACTCGGTTGTTACGAAAGATATTCCCGCTTATCATATAGCGGGAGGAAATCCCTGTAAAATAATTAGAAAGAGGTTTGAGGATGAGCTTATAAATTATTTAGAAGAAATAAAATGGTGGGATTGGGATGAAAAGAAAATATTTGATAATTTGGAAATTTTATGTAGTTCAGACTTGGAAAAAATTAAAAAAGTAAAATGATGTGATTAACAATTTTAGATTTAATGATTATATTTATATTTTATATATTAATATTAATTATTAAATATTGAATTATTGAATAGTAGCAATGTTTATAAATACCGCGCGAAATTATTAAAAAGTAGGTAAAAAATATTGTTGATGCCGTTTTTTTATAATCTAGTCAAATTATTTTTTCACTTATGAAATATTTAAAATAGCCGCTGCCGTAAATATAAACGATATGTAAGTTATTGGCTTAGATAATTATATTTGAGGCAGATAATCAACATATGAGACAATTATTGTTTTAATTCAAAAAATAATAATCGCGAAACTATTTCCCGAGGTCCGTCTTTTGAAAATTCTGAGAATTATTTTTTACGGTTTTCAAAAAAAGATTTCATATTGTCTTAAATTATATTTTTCTGATTGACAAATAGTGATTATATTTTATAATATAAAAATAAAAAAATATCAATCATGAAAATACAAAACATAAAGAATTATTATATGCGGAAGAAGGCTATTACAATAGTGAAAGTCTTCTGATATCAGGCGCATACAAGTTATATAATATTTTCGCAAAGGACGGTGAATGAAATGTATAATCCGCAGCTTCAAACGTTTATACGCGTAGCGGACGCCGGTAGTTTTAACAAGGCGGCGGAAGAATCCTACATAACGCCGACGGCGGTAATTAAGCAAATCAATTTGCTGGAAACTGACTTAGACGTAAAACTCTTTGAGCGTTCACATCGCGGGCTCACTCTTACAAAGGCTGGGCAATCGCTTTATAACGACGCCAAATATATTATTCGTTATTGCAAAGATTCTGTGACTCGAGCGAAAAACGCGATGCATGATGTTGACGATGTTATTAGAATAGGGACTTCACCGATGACTCCGTCCCAGATTTTGATGAAATTATGGCCTGAAATTCACGAACTGTGTCCCGGAATCAAATTTCAACTTGTGCCGTTTGAAAACACTCCGGAAAACGCGAGGGAAATTCTTGGGAATCTCGGGAAAAATATCGATGTCGTCGCAGGAATATTTGACGATACGATGTTAAACGTTCGCAATTGCGAGGGGTTTGAAATTTCAAGACAGCCGCTCTGTTGCGCCGTTTCCATTTTACATCGTCTCGCCGGAAAAAATAAACTTACTTTTCAGGATTTATACGGAGAAAATTTAATGTTGATGCACCGTAATTGGAGTCGTTATGTCGACGAGCTTCGCGACGATATTTGGAAGAATCATACTCAAATTCATATAGTGGATTTTGATTTTTACAGCGTCGATATTTTTAACAGATGCGAAAACAGCAACGATATTTTGATGGCGGTTCAGGCTTGGGAAAACGTGCACCCCTTGCTTAAAGTTATTCCGGTAGAATGGGATCATTCGATTCCTTACGGTATACTTCATTCCCCTTCGCCCTCCGCGTCCGTAAGAAGTTTTTTGGCGGCGGTTCAGACTATATTGCGGAATAATAAAGTTTAAGTAAAAACCTATGGGTATAAACTGATAAACAAACCGAGACTTCTCATGAAGCCTCGGTTTGTTTATAATATAAGAGGAAAGGCGAGATACGTAAAATAATTTTTCGGAGAAAAACAATGAAAAAGGTTTTTGTTATGGGTCTTTTAATGATTTTATCATCCTTAATTATCAGTTCTTGTAAAAATGAGAGCGATGCCGCTTTAAATACCGAGAACAAAGCTAAAAATCAAAATCAAAGTTCTATTTCCTCGACAGGTTCAAGTTCCATATCAGACGAACATAGAACAGATAGTTCTTATACTGTGACCTCAAAAATTTCCGAGGTTCTTTCCGACCCTGTTTTCGGGGATTACGGCAAATTGATTTTCCCTGTGGATGACAGTTATTACAGCGGAAACACGTTAGGAGAGCTGAGGTTGACATGGTATACTAATATAGACCCGGACAAAACGGTTGAAATAGTAAATTATATAAAAAATCACGCGGAAGCCGGCGATGTCGTATTTTACGATATTTATACCGA
>CAJFPG010000158.1 GCA_904398665.1 Candidatus Geddesella stercoravicola
CAAAACATGGGCAAACGAATAAAAAAAATTGTTTGTCCTAGCCTTAAAAAATAATTTTTACTCGCTTGAAATTATAAAACAGGAAAACGCTTTCTCGCTCAAAACATAGGCAAACGAATAAAAAAATTATTCCGGCACAAGATAATTTCGACCGAAGGAGCTCGGGAGAAACTCTATCTAAAAAAACGTTTCGGGTTTTATATCGGGTTTTTATATTTATATTTATATATATTTATTTATATATTTTTATATAAAAGACTTTTTACAAACACCGAAACGTTTTTTGCGAAATAATATTTATGTTAAAAAAAAATCCTTATTTTGACGGAAAAAATTAAAAAGGGAAAAACCGCGAAGACAAAAGCCCCTTTTTCGGAAGTTTTCCGAAAAAGGGGACGGGATTTTCGCAATTATCCGACAACTATCGGTTGAGTTTGTTTGCCTTCAAGCGCGTCTTTCAACGTTTGAGGAATCTTCTCCATGACCGCGACGAGAGACCTCGGTTTCCCCTTCGGGTCGTCTTGTTCAAAAGGAACAAAATAAACGTTATTTCTGTTTAAAAGCTTTCCTATGTTCTCGGCGTTACCGGCGAGAGCGTCATTAGAGGAAACGGCTATGACAACGGGTCTGCCGTTTCTCATATGAGCTTTCGCGGCGAGCGTGACGCTGCTATCCGCGATTCCGGAAGCCAGTTTCGCGATGGTATTCCCGGTACAAGGGGCGATAAGAAGTATGTCAAGCATCTTTTTCGGTCCGATAGGTTCCGCCGCTTTGACGGTATGGATTATTTCGTTCCGACAAATGTCGCGGATCTCAGTCCGAAAGTCTTCGGCTTTCCCGAATCGGGTGTCAGTCGAATACGCCGTTTCCGACATTATCGGAAGAATTTCGTAATCTCGCGACAAAATCTCCATTTGAGCGATAGTACGGGTAAAAGTGCAAAAGGAGCCGCATATGGCAAAGCCGAGACGGACTTTTTCATCCGTCATTCTCAAATCCTCCTTCCAAGATATTTATTACCGTATCGGCAATTATTTTCCCCGCGGTTTCGGGCGCGGTTTTTCCCGGAAGAGAAAGCAGCCAGAGAACTTTCAGCCCGGCCTTCTTCGCGAGCTCGAAATCAATTCCTCCCGGTTTTGAGGAAAGGTCTATAAAAAGCGTGTTTTTCCTCGCTTCCGAGAGCTCTTTCTCGCCTATAAGGAGGACGGGAACAGTATTAAACACGATATCTTGCTCAAAAATAACGCCTCCGAGTTTTTCGGACCGCACGGCGTTCATCCCGAGAGCGGAAATCATCGCGAGATCCTTTTCTTTTCTCGCGGAAACCGTGACGTCGGCCCCGAGAGCTTTGAGTTTCAGCGCGAGAATTTTCCCTATTCTTCCGAACCCGATTACGAGACAGCGACTTTTCCAAAGAGTGAATTCCGTCTCCTTTATCGCCTCGGCGATAGCTCCCTCGGCGGTCGGAACAGCGTTCATTATCTGAAAATCTTCTCTTTTAAAATAATCGACGAAAGTATGAGCCCCGTCCTTGATGTTTTCAGGAATATTTCCGCCGAAGAACACGGTTTTCGCGTCTGCCGCCAAAAAGATATCGGAAAGAAGAATCTCTTCTTTTCCGAAAGGCGCGCGAAGCGTCTTTCCGTCGGAGGAAAGAGGCAGGGGGAGCAACGCGTAATCGGCTCCCGAAAGAGCGTTTTCAAGAGTTTTGGCCGTTTTGAGAAAGTCGTTTTTATCGCTTTTCTCAAAGCCGAAAACATATATATCAAAACCTTTTTCAAAAAGAAATTTTCCCGCGGCGAGAGTTCGAAGATCTCCTCCGAGAAGCGCGAATTTTTTTCGTTTCATATGTTAAAATCACTCCGTAAAATAAATAAGCCGCCGGGGCTGAAACCGTCGGCCGTCCGCTGATAAATTCTCTTGGAATTTTCCTCTTACATTTCAGTATATGCCGCGGCGGGGCTTTGTGGTTAAAGGAAAGTATTGACTTTCAAAAAAAATAATGATATCATGATAAAAGATAAAAACGCGGAAAAAAACGCGGTAAGGAGATAATCAAATGGCGAAACCGAGATTTTACGCCGTGAGGCGAGGCAGGGAAAAGGGGATTTTTTCTTCCTGGGAGGAATGTAAAAAGCAAGTCGTAGGTTTCGCGGGAGCGGAATATAAAAGCTTTTCCTCAATAAACGACGCTCAGGATTATCTGGATCAAACGTTCTCAGGGGAAGAACGGCCGAAAAAGAAAAAAATGTCGAGAGAACAAAAGCTCGAATATTACAAAAACGTCGCGGAAAACCTCTCAAACGAAATCCCGAAAGGGAAAATGATCGCTTATGTCGACGGGAGTTTTGACAAAGAGAGAAAAAAATACGCTTGTGGGTGCGTAATGATAACCCAAGGCGACGTGTCCGTCTTTTCAGATTTCGGAATGAGGCCGGAGGCGGTTCCGGCGAGAAACGTCGCGGGAGAGCTTACCGCGGCGATGTACGCCGTAAAAACGGCCGCCGCCAGAGGGATAAAAGATATTACCATATACCACGATTATTCGGGAATCGCGAAATGGTATAAAAAAGAATGGAAAGCGCAAAGCTTTTGCGCCGCGCGCTATCTTGAATTTATGGAAAAATACCGCCCTTATATGGAGATATCTTTCGTGAAAGTCGAAGGACATTCGGGAGTTCCGCTCAACGAATACGCGGATATGCTCGCGAAATCGGCGCTTGAAAAGGAATAACGTTAAAAAACACGAGAAAATTTAATTTTCTCGTGTTTTTTACGAAATAAAATATTGACATAAAGAAAAAAGAGTTTTTTTCGCCTTTTAATAATAAAATCTCGACCTTATAATTAAATACTGAAATTATTAAATCGTTAACCGCGTCAAATATGAATCTTTTATTATCGCGTTTTTCAAGCAAGATAAAAGACGGCCTCATAATCGGACCCGAGCCTCTAAGCGTTTCTCTTTAATTCGACGACTCATTAAGGCCGAGAAGAGAACAAAATCCCTTCTAAATCAAACCATAACGAAAGAAGCCCTTCTCTTTGGCCGCAATTATAACGGTATAACAGAGAGCTAACAAGACAGCTCCGATAGAACAACACGTTTATATATCGCGAGAGAAAAAAGACAGCAAAGAGTCGACATCAAAAAAACGCTCTTGTTTTCGAAAATAAGAATATAAAACTACCGCGAGAAAAAAGCTCGAAAACTCTTTCTCTTTTTTTGAGAGAAAAAAAATCGGCCGAATCTATCTTTTAACGATTAAAATATCGCAATCGTTTAAAAAAACTCCTTATTCTCAGAAATCTTTCCGAGAAAACGCGAGGACAAACTCATATAGTCGACTCTCTTCGCGTCGAGAGAAAACGAAAGATACCGCGAGGGGTCGGTCGAGAAAGGCTCGCTTCTTTTTTTTCTCGGGCTCAGCGTTCGACCGATATCGGAATACTCGCACATTATTGAATATAAAAACATTTTTTCTCCTTTTCCTTTATAAGCTCGTTTAATTTTCTCATAGCGTCCCTAAGACCGCCCACCTCGTTTATTATTCCCTCTTTAACGGCTTCCTCTCCGCTCAAAAGACTGCCGATATCTGTCACTATCCCGCCGGTGTTCATCATCAGTCTTTTAAAATCCTCCTTTGATATTCGGGAATTTGAAGTGACAAAATTAACTATTCTGTCCTGCATTTTATCAAAATATGAAAACGTCTGAGGTACTCCGACCACAAGACCGTTCATTCGCACGGGATGAATCGTCATCGTGGCCGACGGGGCGATAAAAGAATAATCGGCGGAAACCGCCAGAGGAACCCCTATCGAATGTCCTCCTCCCAATACGAGAGAAACTGTCGGAGTATCCATTCCGGCTATCATCTCAGCGATCGCCAACCCCGCCTCCACGTCTCCGCCGACGGTATTCAACAAAATCAACAGCCCCTTTATTTTCGGGGATTCTTCTATCGCCACAAGAGCCGGCAGAACATGCTCGTATTTCGTTGTTTTCGTCTGGTCTGAAAGCAAAAAATGTCCCTCGACCTGCCCGATTACGGTAAGACAATGTATCGGCATTTCCTCGCTTTGCGCGGAGGAGGAAGGCAGCCCGCTCTCCCGAGACAACATACTTTCGTCGCTCTCTTTGAAAGCTTTATCCTCCTCATATTCGCGAGACGTCAGTTCTTCTCCGCCGTCTGAAAAGACCGTTTTATCCGCTCTCTGAAAATATTTTTCTCTTTCGTTTGTTTGAAGCTTTGCCTTTTCTTCGTTTTTAAAAAAAACGTTATCCTTACTTTCTCCCAAGTTCGGCGTTCCTCCGCCGTTATCGCCAATAAATTTCTTCATACACACCTCAAAATTTTTTTATGAAATAAACGAAATAAATTTTTTCTCTTTTTCTGTTATTTCTCTGTTTTTCCTTTTGTTGTTTGTGTTTTTTCCTCTTTTTTTCGTTTTTTCCTCTTTTTTTCGCTTTTTCCCTTTATTTTTTTGTTCTTTGTCCCCTTTTTATCCCATTTTTCTCTCTTCTCTTCTTTTCTTTATTCTGCCTTCTTGCTTATTCCCTTTGCCATTGTCCCCTGTCTTCTGTTCTTTGTCCTGCCTTCTATGTTTCTTCCTTTACTTTTATCTTCTATCTTCTTTTCTTTGTCCTGCCTTCTATGCTTCTTCCTTTA
>CAJFPG010000159.1 GCA_904398665.1 Candidatus Geddesella stercoravicola
ATATTCGGAAAACGCCTCTCTAATACTGTCAATGTCAGAAGGAAAGGACAACACGGTTATCTCAACTCCATCTATATAATAATCATTATTATACTCTACAACGAAAAATTCTATTTCCTCCGCCTCAATCCCAAAATTATTATAAAGAAGTTTCTCGGCGTCATTTTTCGCGAGAGATATTATAACATTTTTCAATCCATCCTCCTCAAATTCTCCTTTATCTCCATAATTCTCAACGGAGGAAGAATTCGGGAAATCAAGAGACGCCTCCGGGAAATCGACAAAAAATAAAGAAAATACGCTCACAAAAATAATAGCCGACAACAACATTTTTAAAAGATTTTTATATTTTCCCTCCGGAAAAATTACCGAAAGTAAACTTCCGGTCACAACTATCGATATAAATTCTAAAAAGGCGGTTTTATCCATCTCATCCTCCAACGGTTATCAACATCAATATAGATAAAGTGACAAAATAACCGAGAACAAAAGAAAGTGCCACAAGGTAAGCGTCAAACGATACCGCGAAGAAATTTTCGAGAGGAGAATTTTTAAAAAGAGACGAAATCACCGCGCACGCTTTCATACAAAGCCCGCAAACAAGCAATTCTATCAAAGGGGTTACGGCCGCGAGAAAAATCACGACGACGGAAAACCCGCCGAGAGTTTTAGATAACGCCGAGGCCGAAGCGTAAACAGAGTCGAGCCCGTCCGACAAAAAACCTCCGGCAACCGGCACCGCCGATCCTACCACAAACTTTAAGCCTTTTTTCGCGACGGTATCCGTTCCGGATAAAATTCCGCCTTGCAAAGAGGCCACTGTCGAAATAAGGAAATAAACGAAAGTCATTACGGCAATTATAATATTTCTCGCCGCGGAGGAAAGTTTTTTTAACCCTTCGTCCTCCGAAAATCCCGACGCGATACCAGCGGACAAAAATACCGACACAAAAACGGGAACCGCGACCGCTAGGACCCAGGAAAAGAATTCGACGGAAAAGAAAACCGCGGCGGACGAGCCGACAGCGGCGGAGGGAGTACCGGAAGCGGATGCGAGAGAAACGAAAATCGGCATAATGGAAACGGAAAAAGACGATAAAGTTTCTCCGTAAGTAAGGCTGTCCGATATTGTTTCCCATAAAGGGAAAAATACGGAGACCGCGGTTAAAAGAACGGTTATTTTTCTGACGGAAGAAAGAGTTTTTTCATTCGCGAGTCCCTGTCCGAGATATTGGGCGATAAAGGACAGGGTCAGTATCGAAATAAGAGTAATAATATAACTTTTTTTAGTCGCGAGAACCGACGTTAATATCCCGAAGATAAAAGATACTATTTTTCCCACGTCAAAAAAAGACGAGGTGTTTTCAAAAGAAAGATCCTCACCGAATATCTCGGCGTTTTTATAACTCTCATCCGGAATATTCTCAATATCTTCCGGAATTAACGCCTCGCTTACAGAATTGATAATATTCTCCGAGTCCACGCTCACCGCGCCGCTATTTAACGCGGGAAGCAAACAAAAAAATATAACCAGCGAAAAATTAATAAACACAGATAAAATTTTTTTCACATAAATACATCCTTTATTTTTTCGAAAAGCAAAGTAACAACCGGCAAAGAAAGAGCCATTATCGTTATCTTCCCGGCAAGTTCTAACTTTTTCGCGGTGCCGTTTTCTCCCGCGTCCCGACAAATATCGGCTGAAAAATCCACAAGATACGCGATCCCCGTGGCTTTTAAAAGTAAAGAGAATATCTCTTCTCCGGAAGAAAACCCGGAAGAAAAATCCTCCGCAAAAGAGATTATCTCAGATAAATCCCCGACTATTGAAATAAAAATCATTACCCCGCAAGCTACCGACAATAAAAGAGCGATTGAAGGATTCTTATCTTTTATAAGCAGCGAAAGGAAAACTCCCACAAGAGCAATTAAGCAAATCTGAATCATCTTTATCAATATCCGAACATCGATCTTAAAGCGTCAAAAAGTCCTCGTATTTCTCCAACGAGAAAAAGAAGAACAACCACAAGTCCCGCAATGCCGACAAGCAAAGCCTGTTCCGACCGCTCGGCTTTATTTAAAATCTGGCACAATACGGCCACAATAAGCCCGACCGCGGCTATTTGAAAGAGAATATCAATATCCATTTTCCATATCCTTTCCGAATCGGCATTTTTATTTTTTTAGATGAGAATAATAACCAAAAATAATCCGACGAGAATTCCCGACGAAGTATACAGTTTTGAGTATTTTAAATACGTATTTTCCGCCTCTTCCTCCTGTTTTTCGATAAGATCAAGACTTTTATCACAAAGCGAAATCTGCCCTTCTCGTGAAGTCGAACCGAGAGAATAAAAGAATTCGTCAAGAATTTTCCAATCGCTTTTAATTAAAAACATACCTTTCCCGATTTTCTCTTTCGCATATTCGTAATTTTCCGAAGGAGAGAAACTTTTATTTGATAAATAACGTAAAATCCCAAGATCATCCAAATCGGAAAGTCTTTCCGAAACGGAGTATAAATCGCGTCCTGAAAAATTTATCTCATTTCTCATCATATACACAAGCTCTTTCGCTTTTCTCAAATTAAATACCCTATATTTTACGGATATATTTTTCAATATTCCGTAAGAAGAGCAAAAGAGAAAGAGGAAAAGAAGCATTACGGATTTAAACAAGAGGAATGACCTCCTTAATTTTCCCCGGAGAATTTCTGCCTTCAAGAAAGACCGCGATATCAAAGAGTTCCAACAATTTACGAGTAACGGGACGAGATTCGGCGTCTTTTAAATCAGAAGCGTGAGAAGTCACGACAAAGCCCACCCCGCTGTTCATTCCGCTTTCTATATCGAAGGCCTCCTCGATAGTTGTTATCTCGTCGCATAATATAATTTCAGGCGACAAAAAACGAAGTGCGTGAATTATTCCGTCTCTTTTTAAAAAGCCTTCCAAAACGTCGCAGGAACAAAGGGTATTTCCTCCCATCGACAGTTCGCCCAAACAATCAACCACGGAAAGAGCTTTTCCTGAAACAGATAATTTTTTCGCCAGATCTCTTAAAACCGTAGTCTTTCCTCCGCAGGGAGGCGACATTATAACCGCGTTGTAAAACTTCGGCTCTGTTATCAACAAAAACACCTCGTCCGACGCCCCGTCTATCTCCTTGGCGATACGAAAATTAAAGGATGTAATCTCTTTAAGCAATGTCTTTCCGCCAAAAATCTCCCCTTTCCCCGAAAGCCCGACCCTATGACCGCCTTTCAGGGTAAGAAACCCCCTTTCAATATCCTTTTCATAAGCATAATACGAATAATCCATAATTCTAAGAGCTATCTCTCCGATTTCCTTTTCATCCGTTATCAACGCGTTTTTGTACGCCGAAGGATTTCCGTTTTTATCTATAAAAACTCGACCTTTCGGCGTAGTGAGCGCCAAAGGAGAATTTTTTAATATTCTTATTTCCGTTGCTTCCTGTTTCAAGTTTTCGTCTGCTTCAAGTAAAATATTTTTTAATCTCGGCGGCAGTATAGACGCGATTTTTTCAAATTCCCGCATAGCTTTGTCCTCTTTTATTTTTTATGTTTAATGTTATTCTTCCGGACATGTTTTTAGAACACGAAAAAATAAGAACGGAGCAGTGTTTGATATTTTATTCTCAGTAAAATTTATAATTTATTCGAAAAAAAACGATATTTTTATCATAAATAAGCAATAAAAAAATATTTATTATCATATCAAAAAAATATTTTGTTTTTACGATTTATATTTATATTTTAATATCAAAGCAATTTCTGAAAAAACAAAAAGAGCTCCGTTCTCAAAAAATCTTTATATAAAATAAAGATTAAGAAAACAGAGTTCGACGAACTATATATAGAAATATAATGAGCCTAATGAATTTCACATAAATATAACCCCCATTTGTAAAACTATTTTTTTATTTATCCAAATACAATAAAATTTTTATATTATCAATTTTTTAAGGTTTTTCAAAAAAAATTCTCTCTTGGAAAAGTCTATAAAACTTTAACTCGCAAAAAAACTTTAACTCGCAAACTTAAACGTTTCGAATAGAAAAGATAACTTTTCATAAAACAAAAAATCTTTGATACCTTTTCTTCTAACAAAAACATCAAATAATAATATACAAATTTTAAAACATACAAATAATCGCAAAAACGTATATTATAACATGTATATTTTATGATATATTATGATATATATGCTATAATTATATTTTTCATCACTAATTTTTTATTATAAAATATTATCTTTCATGTTATTTTTCATTTTACTGTTTTTTATCATTTTCATCTTACTAATTTTTATCATTTTTTATTTATTTTACTATATTTATTTTACTACTTAATTCTACTATTTTATTTCAATAATTTTTTATAGTATATTTTTAATTTTTACTCTCAAAGCCGCTCTCCCCGGATTGTAATTTTCAGTAAGAATCACAAATCGAATAAATATTCTAAAAACCTAAAATCAAAACTAAAAATAAAAATCTCAGATTTATCTGTCATACATTTTACTCTGATAGATAAATCTGAGAATATTTTATATCTGTTATATATTCATTTAGAATCAAGAAATTCTCTTACCACCTTAATTTGATTATTTACTGAGTCCGGACCTGTTCCTCCCTCAGAAATTCTCTTCCCGACACAGGTTTCGAGAGAAATCTCATTATATACGTCTTCCTCAAAAAGAGAATCAAACTCCTTATAAGATTTCAGCGGCAAAGTATCGAGAGTATAATCATTGCTTATACAATAAGAAACTATCGTCCCGACCGTTTTATAAGCGCTGCGGAAAGGTCTTCCCTTTTTTGTAAGATAATCCGCGAGATCTGTCGCGTTTATAAATCCCTTTTGAGCGGCGGCGCGCATATTTTCCTTCTTTACCGTCATTGTCGCCAACATAGGAGCAAAGATTGAGAGACATTTCTTTAATGTGTCGACACTGTCAAAAACCGGTTCTTTATCCTCTTGCATATCTTTGTTGTACGCGAGAGGCAAACCTTTTAAAGTTGTCAACAGAGAAATAAGATCTCCATACACTCGCCCGGTTTTTCCCCTGACAAGCTCCGCCATGTCGGAATTTTTCTTCTGAGGCATTATACTCGATCCCGTGGTATAAGCGTCCGAAAGTTCGACAAATGAAAATTCCCAACTTGACCAAAGAATAATCTCTTCCGAAATCCTTGACAGATGCATCATCGCAATCGCCGCGGCGTTCATTATTTCGACCGCGAAATCCCTATCTGACACGGCGTCCATGCTATTCTGCGCGACAGAGGAAAACCCAAGCTTCTCAGCCTCATATTTTCTGTCTGTCCGATAAGTGGTCCCGGCAAGCGCGCACGCTCCTATCGGAGAAGAATCCATTCTTTTAACCGCGTCTTTAAAACGACCTATATCGCGAATGAACATCATCGCGTAAGCGAGCAAATGATGAGCGAAGGTCACCGGCTGAGCTCTCTGCAAATGAGTGTATCCGGGCAAAATCGCGTCTTTATTTTCTTCCGCCTTATTTACGAAAGACAAAATAAGCCGCTTGATCAATTTTATTATTTCCTCGCACTCGTCCCTGAGATACAGACGAAAGTCAAGAGCGACCTGATCGTTTCGGCTTCTGGCCGTATGAAGTTTTTTACCGGCGTCTCCTATCCTTCTCGTGAGCTCCTCCTCAATAAACATATGTATATCCTCGCAAGAAAGATCTATCGACAATTTTCCGTCCTCTATGTCCGATAAGATCTCTGACAACCCGGAAACTATTTTATCTCCGTCCTCTTTCGGAATGATTCCCTGTTTCACAAGCATATTCGCGTGAACGACAGATCCTGTTATATCCTGTCTGAACATACGTCTGTCAACACTGATAGACGAATTGAAATCATCAGCTTCCTTATTTAACTCTTCGGCAAACCTGCCTGCCCACATTTTAGACATTACATTTCCCCTTAAAAAGCAAAACAAAATAATTGCCCCGCCATTCAGACGTTAAGCCAAATAACCAAATATTTATTTTCTTTTGTCTTCCTGCTTATTCTTATTTTTATTTCTGACTTTCGCCTGAACTTTTATCGGAAGTCCGAACAAATTTATAAATCCGGCCGAATCTTTTTGATCGTACACCTCGTCTTCGTCAAAAGTGGCTATTTCAGCGTCGTAAAGAGAATAATCGCTCCAAACTCCCGCGTTTATCATATTACCTTTATAAAGCTTCAATCTGACCTTTCCTGTAACGTTCTCCATCGCCTTATCCACAAAGGCGGAAAGCGCCTCGCGAAGAGGAGTAAACCACTGTCCGTTATATACGAGATCCGCGAAAGTTATAGCCAGCTCTTGCTTTTTATGCGCCGTATATTTATCGAGACACAAAGTTTCCAGAACATTGAGCGCCTTATAAAGTATCGCGCCTCCCGGAGTTTCGTAAACGCCTCTGCATTTCATTCCGACAAGACGATTCTCAACTATATCCAAAAGCCCAATTCCGTTTTCTCCTCCGACTTTGTTAAGATTGAGAATAATATCTTTCGCGCTCATTTTCTCTCCGTTAAAAGCTACCGGGACCCCTGACTCGAAATCCAGCGTTATATATGTAGGAACATCGGGAGCCTTTATCGGAGAGACTCCCATTTCAAGAAAGCCTTCCTTCTCGTATGTAGGCTCGTTTCCCGGATCTTCAAGATCCAAACCCTCATGGCTCAAATGCCAAAGATTTTTATCTTTGGAATAATTGGTCTCTCTGTTAATTTTAAGAGGAACATTATGTTTTTCAGCGTATTCTATCTCTTCTTCGCGACTTTTTATCGACCATTCGCGCCACGGGGCGATTATAGGCATATCCGGGGCAAAAGCTTTTATAGCAAGTTCAAAACGAACCTGATCGTTGCCTTTTCCCGTACAGCCGTGACAAATAGCGTCCGCCCCCTCGGCAAGGGCTATCTCAACAATCCTTTTCGCTATAATCGGACGGGCGAAAGAAGTCCCGAGCATATAATCCTCGTATTTAGCTCCCGCCTTAACCGTCGGGATAACATAATCATTGACAAACTCGTCGGTCAAATCCTCTATATATATTTTTGAAGCTCCGGTTTTTATAGCTTTTTCTTCAAGCCCGTCAAGCTCGGAAGCCTGACCGACATTCCCGGAAACAGCTATAACCTCGCAGTTGTTATAGTTTTCTTTCAGCCACGGGATTATTATCGAAGTATCAAGACCTCCCGAATAAGCCAAAACCACTTTTTTGATATCTTCTTTTTTCATATCTTCACACCTCTTAAAATATAAGTATTTTTGTATTTTTATTCAAAACTTTTACAAGAAATTTTACTATATTATTACTGTAATAACATATAAATTATATCTCACCAAATTATATCTGTCAATAATTATTCATAAAATGTGGATATTTTTTCACATTTAAAAAATTCATTCGGAAAAACTCCGGATACAAAACGATTAAAGAATCGCGGCGCCATCATAAATTTCGGTCCGATAAGAAATTCACGGACAAAAAACCAAAACGATGTTGTTTTATGAATAATGAATAATAAAAAATAAAATATTAAATCAGAACGATACGATAAGTCCGAGAGGTAATACCGAAACTCATCTCGGATTTAATGAACAAATATAATTTTTTTCGCCGATCGAAAAACGTTATTTTCTGACTCCCGCGTCGGAAATGTCAAAAGGTTTAAAACCAATGTCAAAAGCCGGGGAATCTTTCGAAATAGAAAAATTATAACCGTCGGCGTCTGAAAAAAGAGGGTCCGCAACAATAGAGCCCTCCTCCAATCCTTTTTCTCTCGCGTCGGAAAAAGAACGGAAACCGTCGGCGTCAATATAAAGAATATCGCCTTTTCTCGAAGAATCGAAAAGAATGTTTCCTCGACAGAAAAAATTCATCTCTTCAAGCTGTAAAAGTTCAAACCTGTGAATAGGCACGCCGGAAGAATAAAGTATATTGTTTTCATAAAAATTAGAAAGATGTTTTTCGGGTTTGGTAACTCTGAGTATTTCTTTTCCGGCAAAAGCGAATATATTGTTTCTGATGAGATTAGATGTTCCGTAATTCATATGATAACAATTTTCCGAGACATTATAACAAACATTGTTTTCAACAACTATTCCACTGCTGCCCTCGTCATTATATATGGCCCACCCTCCGTATTCCAAACTCTTCACGTCATGTATGAGATTATATGAAACGACAGTGCCCGGCTGAGCTCCGAGAAGGTATATTCCCCCCATATCCGACAACATTCCCTGTCCTATATTATGAATGTGATTTTTCGAAATAAGATTTTCGCGAGAAACATTCGGCCTATATCCCCAAGTCCAGCCAACGGAAATTCCCGTATAAAAAAGATCCTCAATATGATTATGAATTATTTTACACTCGCTCGCGTTTTTGACAAGTACGCCACAAGCCGAAAAATACCGCCTCCCGCATCTTTTAATATGATTATCGGAAATCTCTACATTATGAATGAAAGTATCGGGGCGTCTGCCGTACTCTCCGCCGTCTACTTTTATTCCCCCGGCTCCGCCGTCGCTGAATGTATTTCCGATTATTTTTATATTACGGCATCCGTCTCCGACGTTGATCCCGTGAAGACCGAAATCCGAAAAACAACAATCCTCAATGGTTATTCCGGAAGATCTTTCGAAATTGACAATCCCTTTCGCGTTTGAAACGCCCTGAGCGTCGGAAGCGTATTTTTTATCCTGTAAATTTCCGAAGACATCCTGATTGCTTGAATAATCTCCTCTGCTGTTTTTGAACTCAATACCTTTTATTCTTACGCTTTGAACCTCCGACAACCCGAGAATAAAATCAGATACCGGAGCATAGACACAAAGATCCCCGGACGTCAGTTCGGAAGAAATCGGAAGATAATAAAGCATTCCGTTTTTTCTGTCCAAATACCATTGATTCGGCTTACCAAACATGGACGGAACATTTTCAAGATAATATTGAAAATTATGATTGATATTAAAACGGGAATTATATGCCATCGTAAGTTTTCCGGTCTCTCGGTCATAACTTTCTATCGGAGAATGCTCGTCTATCCAATAATGGCAATAACTTAAAATACAATCCTCGATATTTTCGATCTCGTTCAAATCATTTTTATCCGCGATAAACCATTTGGAACTGTCGTAAAGCTCCTCTCCCGGGTTCTCGGCGGAAATTTTAAATAAAAAACCGCTTTCGGGATATCTCGTATAATCAGCGCGGCGACCGTTTACATAAAGATCTGTAAAATTCCATTTTCCTGTTTTTACATCCTCAATATAAGTTCCCAGACATTCTTTTCCGTTAAAAACAGCCTTTTTAAACCCATCTATCCGTTTTCCCGCGTTAAATACGACTGTATTGTCTCCGTAAGGCTCGATAATAATGTTAGAGACAGGAGAAGAAATCCTGACGGGAGATTCGATAAAATATTCTCCCCCGATAATTTTAATAACTATCGGCTGTAACGCCCCTCCGCCGCGGATCTCCGCGACGCAGTCAATCGCTTCTTGGAGAGAAAAAAGAGGCCCGTCCGCCCCCTTGCCGGTGGGAGATGGATAATATCCGTTATATTTTTTTCCGTCGTCAAAACAGGACACATAAAGAGTTGAAACCTCATAAAATCTCATAGGAGCCGTCCTTTCGCCTTAAAAAATCATATTTGTGTAAATGATAACAAAAAAGCTCTTTCTTGTCAAGGAAAAAAGAATAATTTCAAAGAATTGTTTTAAGCTATTGAAAACGACGACGAAATATGTTATTATAAAAAAAATTGAAATTAAACAAAAAGAAACAAGGAGATCTCTTATGGTAAAAATCGAAATGGAAAACGGAGGGGTTATTACCCTCGAATTATATCCCGACGCGGCCCCGAAGACGGTGGCAAATTTTGAAAAACTCGTAAAAAGCGGTTTTTATAACGGACTTATATTTCACCGAGTAATATCCGGATTTATGATACAGGGAGGAGACCCGACCGGAACCGGTATGGGAGGCTCTGAGGAGGAAATTCCGGGAGAATTTATCTCAAACGGATTTCCAAACCCGATATCTCACGAGAGAGGCGTCGTTTCCATGGCGAGAACAAACGACCCTAATTCCGCCAGCTCTCAATTTTTTATTATGCATAAAGACGGAAAATTCCTCGACGGACAATACGCCGCTTTCGGGAAAGTAATCGACGGAATCGAAATTGTCGATGAAATAGCCGCCGCAAAAACAGACAGAAACGACAAACCCATCAAAGAGCAAAAAATCAAAACCATTACAATAGTATAGAAACCTCGGCATATATCCCGATAAAAAATCAGGGAATTAAAAACAGACTCCGTAACATTGTAATCCCAAAATAACGACGCTTTTGTTTATCATAAAAACTTGAAAAGATATTACGAATCTTGACCGATATTTCTTTCCTCGGCAAAATACTAACCCCCGGGCTTAAAATATTAAGCCCGGGGGTTTTGAAATCTATTCTCCGAAATTTTCCTTATAATTAGCTATCGCTTTGCTGATAATGATCAGAGCCTCTTCCCTATCCTTTACTCCTTTTACATTCGTCTGAATGCCTTCAAGAGTTTTATAAACCTCAAAAAAGTTACAAAGTTCATCAAAAATATGCCCCGGGATCTGATGTATCGAGGTATAACCGTTATAAGACGGATCTCGGGTCGGAACAGCTATTATTTTCTCATCGAAAGAAACTCCGTCTGTCATTTCAAGAACGCCTATCGGCTTACATTGAACGAGAGTCAGGGGAATAATCGCCTCCTGACACAAAACGAGCACGTCGAGAGGATCTTTGTCATCGGCGTAAGTTCTCGGAATAAATCCGTAATTCGCCGGATAATGAGTCGAAGTGTAAAGGACTCTATCAAGACGCAAAAATCCGGTCTCTTTATCTAATTCATACTTATTTTTGCCTCCCTTAGAAATTTCGATCACAGAAGTAAATTTTTCAGGCGTGATCCTTTCGGGTGATATATCGTGCCAAATATTCATAATATAAACCTCCGTTTTATACAAATAAAAGAAAAATTCAATATCTGAAAAACCATATAAACCATATAAAACTCAGCCGAGAGCCACGTCAAGAATCATCATTAGGGAAAATCCGAAAGCAACTCCGATAGTCCCTATATTACTGTGTTCCCCCGATTGAGATTCCGGAATAAGTTCCTCCACCACGACATAGATCATCGCTCCCGCCGCGAAAGAAAGAATATACGGCAACAAAGGAGTTATAAAAGAGGTGAGAAGAATAGTCAAAAGAGCCCCGACAGGTTCTACCACTCCTGAAAAAAAACCGTAAAGAAAAGCTCTTTTCCTAGACGTCCCATTTCCGACAAGAGGCATAGAAATTATCGCCCCCTCAGGAAAATTCTGAATAGCTATTCCTATCGCAAGCGCAAAAGCTCCCGCGGTTGTGATCGTAGAGGAACCGCCGAGCATGCCGGCAAAGACGACGCCGACAGCCATTCCCTCCGGAAGATTATGTAACGTAACGGCAAAAACCAACATTGTTGAGCGGCTAAAACCGGAGCAACGTCTGCCCTCAGGACGCTCTGAATTTATATGAAGATGAGGAACTATTGTATCGAGAAGCAATAAAAACCCCATTCCCAAAAGGAAACCGATTACCGCCGGGATCCAAGCCGCCGTTCCCGCGGTTTCAGCCATATCAATAGCCGGTATGAGCAAAGACCAAACGGAGGCGGCCATCATAACTCCGGAAGCAAATCCGAGAAGCGCTTTTTGAAGTTTCGCGTTCATTTCGCTTTTCAAGAAAAATACGGCGGAGGCTCCCAATGTCGTCCCGATCAAAGGGATAAAAATCCCCAATAAAGAGACCGTTAAATTATCCATAAACCAACGCTCCTTTCAAATAAACGCCGACTTTTCCCCAAAAACCATTTCCTGTTTTTTTAACATTTATTGTTTTTTGATTCTTCTAAAAGCCGACGTTATTATATTTTTTCGGCTTTTTTTACGATAAGTTCCCGTCCGTTAACAATAAACGACAATCTATATCCGTACATTTCAAAACGATATAAGCGTTCGGTATCGGTTTGATAAGCCGGACGGGGATCCTGAGCAAGAATTTCGCGAAACAGTAAACGGTTCTCCTCCTCAATAACGCCCTTCGCTTCCTCGGAAAAAATAACGTCAAGAGAATAATCCTCAAAATCGGAACTAAATCCCGCTTTCGCGTCGGAACGAGACTCAAAATACGGAAGATACGGTTTAATATCAAAAACAGGTGTCCCGTCCAACAAATCCGCCCCAAAAATGTGTATAATAGGACCGTCTTTCTCGGAAAACTCGATTTTATCTATTTTAACAAGAGACAATCCCAGCGGGTTCGGACGAAAAGGAGAACGTGTCGCGAAGACCCCCACTCTTCTATTTCCTCCCAGTCTCGGCGGCCGTACGGTCGGAGAAAACTTTTCGTCTCCGCGATCATTCTCGGAAAAATACCATATCAACCAAAGATGAGAAAACCCGTCGAGTCCTCGCAAAGCCGAAGGATCCCGAAACTCCGGTTCAAAAACAATTTTTGACTTGATACCCTCGACAATCCCGCTCTGTCTCGGAACCCCGAATTTTTCCGGAAATCCGGAAAAAACTTTAGCTATCGGTTTTAAAGTAATAACACCTTTCACGTTTGATACTTTCTCCTGCGCGTTACGTAAATATTTGTTATATTCTACAATAAATATTCTCTTTTGTCAAGGAAAAAACCGCGGGATAGCCAAAACAGTCCCGCGGTTTCGTACAAAGTAAGTTTATTTATTTAAAATGTATATCATATAATTAAGATACCCGGCGAAAGTCAGCCACAGTAGGTAAGGAAACTGCAAATACGCCGCGGCAGGTTTTATTTTTGAAAAAGAAACAATCATCCATAAGACCAATATCCATAATAAAATCAGCCATATAAACGAGAAAAAGAATAAATTTAAATTGAAGAAAAATATACTCCAAAAAAAGTTTACTATAAGCTGAGCTCCGTATATAATAAGCGGTTTTTTCGCGGCTTCTCCTCCATAACGGTATACCATCGTACTGCTTATGCCCATAAGGATATAAAGAATTGTCCAAACTATCGGAAAAAGATAAGCGGGCGGAGAAAGCGTCGGTTGATTCAATTCCCCGAAACTTTCCATTGCTGACATCGTAATAAGAGCGGAAAGCCCTCCGACCGCAAGAGGAATCAATATACCTATAGCATAATCTTTTATCGTATTTTTTCTGTCATCGTTCATCTCTTTCACCTCTAAGCTAATTATATGTAAAAAATCGCTTAAAATTCAAAAAAGAGATATTTTTTAATATTTTTACGGTTTTATTTTTAAAATTCCCGCATCGGTAAGGATTTTGTCAGTAAGAACCAAAGGGAGACCTACTATCGTATAAAAATCCCCCTCTGTTCTCGCCACCAATCTTTCCCCTATTCCCTGAATCGCGTAACTTCCCGCCTTTCCGAAGCATTCTCCCGTATCTATATAAGAGTTTATATCTTTTTCCGAAAGTTCTTTAAACTCTACCAAAGCCATATCTGACAAAACAAGAGTTTTGTCATCCGTAATAAGAGTTACTCCCGTATAAACGTGATGAACCTTCCCGGACAGAAAAGAAAGCGTATTGAAAGCGTCTTCTCTGTTTTTAGGCTTTCCGAGTATCCTACCATTAAGAAATACCACGGTATCCGCTCCGAGAACGGCCTCGCCGCTCTCTCTGCTAACAGCAAAAGCTTTTCTCGCGGATAATATCTTAACCGCCTCTTCCGGAGTTTCCCGCCCGGAAAGAGTCTCGTCGCAATCCGACGCGCGAACTTCAAAAGGATATCCGAGCATAGAGAGGATATCTTTTCTTCTGGGAGAGGAAGAGGCGAGAATCAAACGAGGGGCGTTTTTTAAATTTCTGTCAGAATCAAAACACGATATCATAAAACACTCCGAAATCATCAAAAAAGTAAAAGGCGTTTTTTTGTCAAAACAGAGTAATCTGATTTTTTTCAGCATCCTCTTTTCTCAAAAAGCAACCGGCGGCGGGAATATTTTTTGTCCTGTAATGAGAAGGATCCTCAAACAAGCCGTCTTGATACAAGACGACTCTCGCGAGATGTGTTTTCCCCTTTTTCAGCGTCATAACATTTACTCCGGCAGTACTTTTAGTGGTTTTTGGAGAAATAGAAGCGGTGGAAATTATAAGCGCCCTGTTGTTTGAGGCATAACAAACAAACTCTGTCTCTTCCCTGATATAAAACATAGCCACAAGCGGAGAAGAAAGAGAGTAAGCGTTTATCAATTTTTTTCTGTTTGACTTTGTCTCGTACGCCGAAAGATCAATTCTGGCGCATTTTCCGTTTTCAAAAAACGCGAGAACGGAACCCCTGTATTCTTTTATCGGAAAAGCGAAAACAACATTCTCATCCTTATCAAAAGAAAGTTTTTGAGGCAAAAATTCCCCGAGAGCGCTGGCTTTCGTATCCTCAAACTCATATACTTTTGTTTTATATGCTTGTCCTTTATCGGTAAAAACAATAAGATCGCAGGCGTTTGAAGTCTCATAAACAGAAGAAATAGAATCTCCTTCTTTAAGTTTCTGCTCTCCGCTCATTCTGAGAGATTGAGGTGTAATTTTTTTCAAATATCCTTCCTTGGTAACAAAGACGGAGACCTGATAGTCGTCGATCTCTTCCGTTTCCGTATATTCGACGACATCGCCTTTATAAAGAAGCGTCGTTTTTCTGGGCTTTCCGTATTTTTTTGAGATATTTTCAAGCTGTTTAATTATTATCTTATCGATTTTTCTGGGATTATCGACAACGGCTTCAAGCTCTGAAATCTCTTTTTTCAAGGTTTCCGTTTCGGACAATTTGGAAAGGATGTAATTCTTATTAAGATTACGAAGCTTTATATCGGCCACGAATTCTGCCTGGATCTCATCGATTCCGAAGCCTATCATAAGGTTCGGGACAACCTCTCCGTCGTCTTCGGTTCCCCGTATAATAGATATGGCCTTATCTATATCGAGAAGTATCTTTCCCAAACCTTCAAGAAGATGCAAACGGTCTTTCTTCTTTTTAATATCAAACGATATTCCCCGTTTCAGACATCCGTGTCTGAATTTCAGCCATTCAAAAATAAGAGAACGAACTCCGAGAACTTTCGGAGCGCCTTCGATAAGAACGTTAAAATTACATGGAAAACTGTCTTCAAGCGTTGTCGTTTTGAAAAGCTTTTGCATAAGTTTTTCAGGATCAACGCCTCTTTTAAGGTCTATCGCTATTTTCATTCCGCTAAAATCCGTCTCGTCGCGGATATCGGAAATTTCTTTCACCTTTCCATCCTTTACGAGCTCGGCAATCTTATCTATGATAGCTTCCACCGTAGTCGTATACGGAATTTCTTTTACGACGACACAGTTATTTTTTTTATCGTAAACATACTTGCCCCGAATTTTAAAAGATCCTACGCCGTTTTCATAAATCGACCGCATTTGATCCGGTTCGTAAATTATCTCGCCTCCGGTTGTAAAATCGGGAGCGGAAAGAGTCAGCAACAAATCATGATCTTTATTTTTTATCAATTCGACAGTCGTGGCGCATATCTCGGAAAGATTAAAAGAACAAATATTGCTCGCCATTCCCACAGCTATTCCCTGATTCGGAGAAACCAAAATATTCGGGAAAGTCACGGGAAGAAGCTCAGGCTCTTTTGTGGTAGAATCATAATTATCAACAAAATCAACGACGTTCTTATCTATGTCGGCAAATATCTCCGAACAAAACCCGTCAAGCTTCGCCTCGGTATAACGGGAAGCGGCATAAGCCATATCTCGTGAAAAATGCTTTCCGAAATTTCCCTTTGAATCTACAAAAGGATGCAAGAGAGCGTCATATCCTCTGGTCAGACGGACCATCGTCTCGTATATCGCGCTGTCCCCGTGAGGATTGAGTCTCATCGTCTGTCCGACTATATTCGCGGACTTTGTCCTACCTCCCGTCAAGAGTCCCATTTTATACATCGTATACAACAGTTTTCGGTGCGACGGCTTAAACCCGTCGATCTCCGGAATAGCACGGGAAACGATAACGCTCATAGCATACGGCATATAATTTTCTTCAAGCGTCTGAGTGATAGGTTTTAAAATAACGTCCATAATAAACCTCTTTTAATGTTCGTTGTATTAAGAAATATCGGCGAGTTCGAGATAATAATTTCCCTTCTCGGAAATAAGTTCCTTTCTTCCCTGCAAATTGTTGCCCAAAAGCACGTCAAAATACTGAAAAGTCACGTCGGCGGCCTCCGGGGTAATAAGAAGAAGTTTTCGAGTCTCGGGATCCATTGTGGTAAGTTTCATCATATCCGGCTCATTTTCTCCCAGACCTTTCGAACGCTGAACGTTTACTTTTCCTTCAAGTTTTGAGACAATCTCTGTTTTTTCCCTATCTGTGTAAGCGAAATATGTCTTATCTTTATTGGTTATCTCATATAAAGGAGACTCGGCGATAAAGACTTTTTTTTCGTCGATGAGCGTCGGCATCAAACTGTAAATCATCGCCAATATAAGGGTTCTTATCTGATAACCGTCAAAATCCGCGTCGGTGCAGA
>CAJFPG010000160.1 GCA_904398665.1 Candidatus Geddesella stercoravicola
ATAAATAATCTATTGAGAAACTGTAAAAAAGTACTATCTATTCCGTAAAAATAAAAATCAATTGTCAAATTTTAACAAAAAATGTTGAATTTTGAAAAAAAGCAGAGTTTAAGGACGTCACAACATTTTTGAACTTTTTGTTACAACAGGTAGTGATTAATCGCGAAAGTCTTTATCTCAGCGAAGTTTTCAGCATTTTCAACAGAGTTTTCAACATTTTTTTTTATAAACTTAAATATCACGAAAAAAAGTAGTTTTCTTTATTCATTTTTTTATTTTAATTAAATCTTTAATTCCTAAAAAATATGATAATTATCAATTTTTTTTTAATATTAAAAAACATATGAAAATTTGAATATAAATTTTGTCAAGTATTCACCTTGAACAAAAAAAACCTTGGAATTAAAGACTTTTGCACCTTTTCAACAGGGTTTTCAACAAAAAATGTTGAAAACCTTATTCATTTTTCAAAACCAATCAATATCACATTTTGTGATGTTCGACATTTTTTCTTTTGTGCAAAATGACAATTTTCATTTTCTTAACTTTTTAATTCTATCTTCAAGAACGGCGATATCAGTCTCATTTTCAATAATCTTTCTGACCTCCCGCATAATAACGCTTTTTCTTGGCTTTTTTCTTTCCGGTTTTAAAATAAAAATTACCTCCTCAAAAATATCGTTTTTCAAATTTTTAATAACGACCACATTTTTATTCACGCCTTTTATCATTTTTATCATCCTTTCCTGTCTTATATCTTAACAAAAAATTATCTTAACAAAAAATTCGCGTTCAAATGTCAATTATAAATAAAAACGCGAAAAAAATGAAAAGAAAGATTTTTACGTCAATTTCTTTTTAAAAGATATCTTGTAAAAAACAAGAGAAAACCCTTACAAGGAGATTTTACCCATTTTTTTTTAATTTTATTGTCATTAAAAATAAAAATTAAAAATAAAGTTTACGGAGGGGTGAAAATGATGATAGAACTGTTAATGAAAATATTTTTTCTGATCCTGCACGTATCAGGTCAAGGATCTTTTCCGAAACCGTTATCTCAGGAAGAAGAAATATACCACGTAAACAAAATGAAAAACGGCGATAACCAATCAAGAAATATTCTTATAGAAAGAAATTTACGATTAGTCGCGCATATAGTAAAAAAATATTACGCCGCTTCGGAAGAACAAGACGATCTGATATCGATAGGTACGATAGGACTTATAAAAGCGGTCGACAGCTTTGATAACGCAAAAAAGACCAAACTTTCCACCTATGCCGCGAGATGTATAGAAAATGAAATTCTTATGTATTTTCGTTCAAAAAAGAAAACGGCGGGCGACGTCTCGATAAACGAGCATATAGACGAAGATAAAGACGGAAACGCATTGCTTTTAATGGATATAATCTCGGAAGACGATCATATAGTCGACACTATATTCAAAAAAATAAAAACGGAAGCGATGATACGAGCTATTGAAACCGAGCTTTCAGAAAGAGAAAAGAAAATTATAAAACTCAGATACGGAATCACGGAACCGGCCCTGACTCAAAAAGAAACGGCAAGCCGTCTAGGAATATCTCGCTCATATGTTTCACGGCTCGAAAAAAAAGCCTTACTTACCCTGAGAGAAAAACTGAAAAAAAACGAGGAATAAAAAAATATACAATAAAAAATTATAAAATAAAATCAAATTAAATAGAAAAGAAAAAAAGCAAATAGTAATAGTATAATATGAATTGATTTTTTCAAAAACATATGATATACTTAAACAAAATTATATTAAACTACATTAAACAAATTTACGATAACTTTCGAAATAAAGGAAACAAAAAACAGAGATGTTATACAAAATAGTAAACGGCTCCGTTTCTTACGGAGCCGACACAATACTTGAAAATATAAATTTTGAAATAAAAGAAAAAGAGAAAATCGCCGTAGTCGGAAGAAACGGCTGCGGGAAAACCACTCTTCTAAAAGCGATTCTCGGCAGGGAACCCCTAGAAGAGGGAACGGCCGATATCCCTTTTTCCGTTATCCGAGCCTCAAATATCAGAATCGGATATCTCGAACAAACAACATTTCCAGACAATGAAATTACTCTTCTTGACGAAGTTCTGAAAGTTTTCCGTCCAATAACCGACCTCGAAAAAAAAGCGGAAGAACTTTTAAAAAAAATAGAAGAAAACCCGAACGAGGAAAATATCGCGAAATATTCGGCGTTAAACGATAAGTTTGAACGACTCGGAGGATATACATATAAAAAAGAATATTTAACGGCTATCAAAGAATTCGGATTTTCACAAGAGGATCAAACTAAAAAGCTATCTGAGTTCTCGGGAGGCCAATTGACAAAAATAGCTTTTATAAAACTTCTCCTGAGCAAACCTGACATTCTGCTTCTGGACGAGCCTACAAACCATCTGGACATAACGACGGTAGAATGGCTCGAAAGCTACCTTAAAAGCTATCCGTCCGCCGTCGTTATAGTTTCGCACGACAGAATGTTTCTCGACAAAACGGTCGGCACCGTATACGAAATAGAATATGGAGAGACCACTAAATATAACGGTAACTATTCTTTTTTTGAGAAACAGAAAAAAGAAAATTATCTGAAAAAGCTGAAAGATTATGAGATTCAACAGGCGGAAATTCAGAGACTGATGAAATTAGTCGAAAGATTCCGCTATAAAGCGACAAAAGCAAAAATGGTCCAATCCAAATTAAAACAAATAGAACATATGAAAAAAGCGGATTTGCCCAACAGATATGACTTAAAAGCTTTTCACGCATCTTTTCAGCCTGAAAATATAATATCTAAAACGGCGTTGAAGACATATGAGCTTAAAATAGGATACGACCGAATTCTCGCCGATATTTCGCTCGAGCTCCCTCGCGGGAAAAAACTTGGGATAATAGGGAAAAACGGAATAGGAAAATCCACATTTATAAAAACTCTCGTTGGAAAAATCCCGAGTCTCGGAGGCCGATTTGAATTTGCTTCCGGAACTAAAATAGGATACTTTGACCAACATATGGCGCAATTCAGAAGTGAAAAAACTGTTTTGGACGAATTTCACGACGAGTTTCCATCGCTTTCGGGAACAGAAGTCAGATCAAGTCTCGGAGCGTTTCTTTTTTCGGGAGAATCCGTATTCAAAACCGTCTCGTCGCTTTCGGGAGGAGAAAAGGTACGGCTCGCGCTATGTCGAATTTTAAAACGAAAACCCAATCTTCTTTTGTTGGACGAACCCACAAATCATATGGATATAATCGGGAAAGAGACTCTGGAAAATATGCTGCAAGCGTTTTCAGGGACAATAATCTTTGTTTCCCACGATAGATATTTCATCAATAAAATCGCGGATAATCTGCTTGTTTTCGACGATTCGGGAGCGACTTTTTATCCGTTCGGGTTCTCAGAATTCGAAGAACAAAGAGCAATTAAAAAAGAACCGGAAACCGAAAAAGAATATAAAGGGGACAAAAACGATCACAACGATTCTCAAAGAGACAAAAAACCCGAGAGAAAAACATTTACGACGCCTCTTAAAGAAAAAACCAAAAAAGAAAAAAAGGCCGCGAAGCTCGAAGAAAAAATACAAATTTACGAAAAAGAAATCTCAGACACGGAAAAAGAGCTCGAAAAGCCGGAAATATTTTCAGATTACTCAAAGATAACCGAGATTCAAGCTCGACTTGACGAGCTCAAAACGCTTAGAGACGATGCTTTTTCAGAATGGGCGACAATTTCAGAAGAACTGGAAAAAATGGAAATATA
>CAJFPG010000161.1 GCA_904398665.1 Candidatus Geddesella stercoravicola
GGTCTGACTGCTCCGATGTTCCTCCGCAAGCGGTTAAAAGAGAAAAAACCATAATAGCGGAAAGAAAAAACGCGATAAATTTTTTCATGTTATTTCCTCCATAAAATTAAGATTTTACGCTATATAAAATATAATATACGAATATTTTATCACTTTATCAAGATAAAGTCAAATAAAAAATAAAGACATTTTTTTGACATTTTTTTGACACTCGTTAATATTACGAAAGAAAATTATTATAATAAAAATTTTATTTATAATACTAAATTACAAAATAAAAAATATCTTATTTAACAATAAATTAATATCTTATTTAACAATAAATTAATATCTTACTTAATAATATATTAATTTATCGTAAAAGATTATTTAATATTACTTATATATCTATGAAATAATAATTTATTGAATATTCAAAAAAGCTTAAAGAGAAACTTATGACTTTGAATATCGATAAAAATAGATCTTGATGAAAATCTTGATAATTGGTATTTCTATTAATTAGTTTTTTGTGTCAGTATATATTAATTTTTAATTTACCTCGCTAAATTTTTTAGTAAAAATTATAAACGTAGTCATAGATTTTATAACAATAAATTTTTTATTATTTATTTTTATTCATTGTCAATATATTTATGTCAATTTAGAAATAAAAAATAATATGTTAAAAACAAAAAGATAACGAAAAGAAACGAACAAAAAAGTAAAAAATTAAAAAAATAAAATTATATCTCTCTGAAACTTCCCAGAGAGATATTAAAAAAGATTTTTAAAAAATTTAAAACATAAAATTTAAAATATAAAATTTAAAATATTTAAGATTAAAAAACTTAATTATTTTAAAAAGCCGTTGACTATCTGTTCTTCTGCCTCTTTCTCTGTAAGACCGAGAGTCATCAACTTAATAAGTTGTTCTCCCGCTATTTTTCCTATCGCCGCCTCATGTATAAGATTCGCGTCAGTGTCGTTTGCCGATATCTCGGGAATTGCCACAACGGAAGCTTTGTCCATTATAATAGCGTCACACTCAGTATGTCCGTTGCATTTATTGTTTCCATTAACTTTTGATATATATTTCTGATGAGAATATTCAGTGGCGACAGATCTGGAAATTACATGAGCACCGCAATTTTCGCCGTTAAGATCAACTGCAAAATCGGTGATTGCCGCCTGATGGCCATGGGTCATTATTTTTTCATGAATTATAAGCTTAGCTCCATCGGCAAGTATTGCGGTGGTTTTCCTGTATGTCGAATCAACTCCTTTTATCTGGGCGGTTTCCATTTCCAAATAACCGCCTTCCGAAATCTCTATATTTGTGGTGGGATTTAATATTTTTTCTCCTTTTCCGTCGCCTTCTCCATAATGCTTTTCTATATACTTTACACGAGCGTTTTTTCCAACATGAAAGGTATGAATACCGTCATGTTCCGCTTGTTTGTCTCCGCAGTTGTGGATTCCGCATCCGGCGACAATAACCACGTCGGAGTTTTCCCCGATGTAAAAATCGTTATATACTAAATCGTCAATCCCTGTGTCTGTTATTAACACGGGAATATCAACCCGTTCGTTTATAGTTCCGGGTTTTATGATTATATCTATTCCGGGCTTGTCCTTTTTAGTTATGATATCGATATTATCGGTAGTTTTTCTGCCATGAAGTTTACCATTCAGTCTTACGTTAAAAGCATCGAGAGAAAAACTTTCAAGTCCTGTTATTTCTTTAAGTAAATTTTGTTGAGTCAAATTAAGTTCCATAATGTCCCTCCTTACATTTTGCCGGCAAGAACAGAACAGACTCCTCCGGTAAGAAGCCCCGGAAGGATATCCGCTTTGGGTCCGTCAGCCTCAATTTTTCCTCCTGAAATTACTATTATTCTATCAGCTATATTAAGTATTCTTTCTTGATGAGAAATAATCAGAATTGATCCTCCCTTTTTTCGATACATTTTTTCAAATACCGAAATAAGATTATTAAAGCTCCATAAATCTATCCCGGCTTCCGGTTCGTCAAAGAAAGTAAGCTTCGTTCCTCTTGCCATAATCATAGCAATTTCTATTCTTTTTAATTCTCCTCCGGAAAGACTCGCATTTACTTCTCTGTCGACGTATTCTCTCGCGCAAAGACCTACTTCCGAAAGATAATTACAAACATCGGATATGGAAAGAGTTTTTCCGCTCGCGAGAGTAATCAAGTCTTTTACAGTAATGCCTTTAAAACGAACCGGCTGCTGAAAAGCATAACTTATACCTTTTTTAGCTCTATCGGTTATGGACATATCGGTTATATCTTCTCCGTCAAGATATATTTTGCCGGAAGTAGGTATATATATACCAGCGATAAGCTTAGCAAGAGTAGATTTTCCACCTCCGTTAGGACCGGTAAAAGCAACAAATCGTTCGTCTATCTTAACGCTTATATTATTAATAATTTCTTTTGTCCCGCTGTCTGTTTTCGCGTCAAAAGATACATTTTTTAATTCCAACATATATTTCTCTCCTTTACTTTTTGTAAAACAAAAGAATCATTTCGCAACATCGCGAAGATAAATAATATAATCGAACGTTATAAACAAATATATATAATTTACAGGAAAAATAAATGTCTCTCACATGAATATATGGCTAAATTATAATATCCTTACCATAATATAATTATATAATACTTTTATTACTTTTTCAAGTTTTTTTAATTTATATACATTATTTGTCCGATATTTTTCGATTTTGTTTAACAATAAGATAAAAGCAGTATGATAAAATCATACTGCTTTATATCCAACGATAAAATTCTTTATCGATAAATTGTTTTCAATAAAACTTATTTCATGCTGTTTTCATAAGATTGGATCATCTTTTTAACCATCTGTCCGCCGATAGATCCAGCCTGTTTCGCCGTAAGGTCACCGTTGTAACCCTGCTTAAGATTTACGCCGACTTCGTTAGCAGCTTCCATTTTGAACTTTGCAAGAGCAGCTTTAGCTTCCGGCACAAGACTCTTATTGCTTGCCATGTTTGATTTCACTCCTTTACATATAGTAAAATTCGAAAACAACTTTTCAGTTGCAGAGTTATTATTTGAATATTACAAAAAAATATACATGATCATAAAATTTTTTTTCTTTTTATTTTCTTTTTAATAGAATATTTTTTAATTTGGAAACATATTGACAAAATAATCTTAATTATGATAATATATCTATTATAAAAATTATAAAATTACAGATATTTCGTTATCTCGATTTATTTGACGAAAGGATGTTAACTTTAACATGGAGGAATATTACACAGAAGCGGAAGACATAGCGTCTGTTTACAGAAAACAATATCTTGACAGTATAACTGATTTAATCAAAAAAAAACAAGACGAGAAAAATAAAGAGCGTGTAAATACTTTTCTTAATAATCTTGATAATATTGAAAAAGAAAGAGAAGAATTAAAGAAAATGCTCGGTTGGCCTTTATACGGCGGTTGCGAGCATAAACCGATATTAAGACTTGAATATGTTGGAAAAGACTCGGAAGTATATATATACAGAGCTTTTATAGACGTTTTCCCTGATTATTCATTTTACGGAATACTTTTTATTAAAGCTGACACGTCAGGAGAGCCTGACGCTTCAAAATTTGGGAAAAAACCTCTCATTATTTCCCAACACGGAGGACTTGGAACTCCCGAGTTTTGCAGTGGAATATATGGAGACACGGCAAATTATAATCAGATGACAAGGCGAATTCTTAAAAATGACGTGCATGTTTTCGCCCCACAACTACTTATATGGTGTCCCGAAAGATATAAACTTCCGTTTGAAAGAGTTGATATTGATAGAGATTTGAAACAGGTAGGAAGTTCTATAACCGCAATTGAAATTTATTCTATACAAAAAGCGCTTGATCTTTTTTCGGAAAAACCATATATTGACGAAGAAAGAATTGGAATGATCGGACTATCATACGGCGGTTTTTATACATTGTTTACAGCGGCTTGCGACAAACGTATTAAAAGTTGTATTTCATGCTCTTTCGTAAACGACAGAATAAAATATAATTGGCCAGATTGGACATGGTTTGATTCCGCCGGAAAATTTTTTGACGCCGAAGTCGCCGCGATGATAGCCCCGAGACATCTTCATATACAAGTCGGAAATCATGACGAAGTGTTTGATTTCGAGACAACGAAAGACGTTTTGAGACAAACGGAAGAATATTTCGAGAAATTGGGTCAAAAAGATAAATTAAAAATAACCGTTTTTGACGGAAAACATGAGTTTTGCAAAGACGATTCCGCTATTTCTGATATGATAGCTTCTTTATATGAATAATTGCCGACTTTGTCCTTTTGAATGTGAAGTTGACCGAGAAAAAATTTTCGGCCGTTGCAACGCCTCTACATTTATACATATAGTCAGGGCTCGCCCTCACTTTGGAGAAGAGCCTTGTATTTCAGGAGAGAGAGGCTCGGGAACAATATTTTTTTCGGGTTGCGCGCTTCGCTGCGTGTATTGTCAAAATTATAAAATAAGTAGGGAAGAGAAGGGTAAAGAATTTTCAGCGGAAGAATTTGCTAAATTTCTTATTGTATACGCAAAAAGCGGGGTCCATAACATAAATCTTGTAACGCCTTCTCATTATGCCGACAAAATAACACAAGCGCTTATTTTATCAAGAGATAAAATTGATATTCCGATAATTTGGAACAGCAGCGGTTATGAAAAAGAAGAAACCCTGAGAAAACTCGCCGGGCTTATAGATATTTATTTGATAGATTCTAAATATTATTCTCCCGAAGTTTCTTTGAGATATTCGAAAGTAAACGATTATTTTAAAGTTAACTTAGCGGCCTTAAAAGAAGCGTTTTCACAACAGCCAAAAAATCTTTTTGATAATGACGGAATTTTAAAAAGGGGAGTCATAGTCAGACATCTTGTTTTGCCTTCCAACACATCCGACAGTCGAAAACTTTTAAAAGCATTAAAAGAAAACTTCTCCGAAAATATAACAGTAAGTCTTATGTGTCAATATACTCCGCTTGGGAATTCCGAAAATTTCCCTGAAATAAACCGAAGGCTTAAAAGAAAAGAGTTCAAAACAGTTTATGATTTTCTTCTTTCTCTCGGATATAAAAACGGGTATATTCAAAGTTTTTCATCCGCCGATAATTCTTATGTTCCGAATTTCGATATTATAGATATTTACGAATAATAGTAATAATTATTTAGAAGTAATAGTAGTAATTTAGTAATTGTATATGACAGCGTTTTTATTCTATATTTTAACATTTTCATAATCGGTCACATTTATATATTTAATTTAAGGAAGAACGCTAGTCTATATTGAGTTTATCTTAATTCGTCGGATTCGTTTATAACCCAAAATAATTTAATTATCAGAGTATATATAAATCTGACAAAAAATTCATATTTTTATAATTATTAAACGGTCGATAATTTATAAACATAACAGTAACGGGATCTAATCTCAGAAAAAAACAACTTAGATTCTATTTAAAATTAAAAGAGATAAAAAAATTGAATTTTTTAAAGTTTTTACCCAAGAAGAGCTCTATCGTTTGAAAAATCCTCTCCGCTCGCAGTAACAAACTTTTCAAGTAAATATTCGACAGTAAGGTTCTTTTTTTCCTCTCCGTCAATATCTAAAATAATTTTTCCGTTATTCATCATAATAAGTCTGTTTCCATGAAGTATAGCGTCTTTCATATTGTGAGTTACCATAAGCGCCGTAAGTTGTTTTTCTTCTATTATTTTATCTGTTAATTCCAAAACCTTAGCCGCCGTTTTAGGGTCGAGAGCCGCGGTATGTTCATCAAGAAGCAAAATCTTCGGGGTATTTAGCGTTGCCATCAAAAGTGTCAACGCCTGACGTTGTCCGCCCGACAATAACCCTACTTTCGCTGTCATACGGTCTTCAAGCCCTAATTCAAGAGTTTTCAGCTGTTCTTTATAGAATTGTTTTTCCTTTTTTGAAACGCCCCATTTAAGAGTTCTTCTTTTGCCTCTCCTGTAAGCAAGAGCCAGATTTTCCTCTATTTCCATATCTGCCGCTGTCCCTATCATAGGATCCTGAAAAACTCTTCCGAGATATTTAGCACGTTTATATTCGGGAATCCCCGTTACGTTTTGTCCGTCTATTATAATTTCCCCGCTGTCAACGGGCCAAACTCCGGCGGTAGCGTTAAGGATTGTTGATTTTCCCGCGCCGTTGCCTCCGATTATAGTTACGAAATCTCCCGGCTTCATATGAAAATTTATACGATTGAGAGCTATTTTTTCGTTTATCGTCCCCGGATTAAAGGTTTTTGTTACGTTTTTAATTCTCAGCATTATCTTGAATCTCCTCTTGTGGTTTTGACTTATTTTTAAATTTAGAGGCGAAAACCTTTCTCAAGTGAGGTACGCCGAGGAACAAAGCGACTACGAGAGCGGAAAGCATTTTCAAAAGATCAGTATCGAGTCCCAAGAATATAACAACTTGATAGACTATATAATAAATAATGCCGCCAAAAGCCACGCTTAACAATTTGACCGCGAAATTACGGGCGATTCGAGAAAAAATAACTTCTCCTATTATAACGGCTGCCAATCCTATAACAATTGCGCCTCTTCCCATATTTATATCCGCGAATCCCTGATATTGAGCCAAAAGAGCTCCTGAAAGGGCGACAATTCCATTAGAAATCGAGAGCCCGATAATTTTATTCAGATTGGTATTTATTCCCTGGGCTCTGCTCATATTCAAATTACACCCGGTGGCTCTTATAGATGAACCGGCTTCCGTACCGAAAAACCAATAAAGTATAGCTATTACTACTATTGTAAAAATGGCAAGTACTATAAGAGCGTTTGTTATATTCAACTGAGTCAAAATAACGGGATACGTCTGTGCGGAAAGCGCTTGATTCGCTCTTCCCATAATTTTTAAGTTTAAAGACCAAAGAATCAATTGAGTAAGAATACCGGCAAGAATCGCCGGTATTCCGAGCAATGTGTGAAACGCTCCGGTGAGAGCTCCGGTGAGAGCTCCCGCCAAAACCGCGCACAACATAGCAATCCAAATATTTACGCCCGATATGACAAGCATCGTGCATACGGCGGCTCCCGTACAAATAGAACCGTCAACCGTAAGGTCCGCGATATCAAGAATCTTATAAGTTATGTAAACGCCGATCGCCATAAGTCCCCATATCAGTCCCTGAGCTACGGCTCCCGGAATCGCGCCGAAAATCCCCATTTATAATTCTCCTGTATTTAATTTTTCTTATTCTATTGCCGTGTAACCTTCCGGAATCTCAACTCCGAGGGCCTCGCACATTTCCGCGTTATATTTTTTTGTGGCGGGAGCATAGGCTATTTCCATCTCGGATATATCCGCCTCTCCCGTAAGAATTTGAACCGCCATTTCACCGGTAGTGTATCCGAGGTCATAATAACTTATTGAAAGAGTAGCGACTCCACACCCCGAACAAATTCCTTCTTCTCCCGCGATAATCGGAACCTGATACTGTAAGGAGATAGGTCTTATGGTTTCGGTGCATGAAGCTACGGTATTATCTGTTGGAACATAGATAACATCGCTATTTGTCGCCGCGTTTGTAGCTACAGTCGCGATATCGTTAGAATCCGAAAAAGAATACCTTTCAGCAGTTAAACCTCTCGCTTGCAGTTCTTCCTCAACGACTCGAACTTGATATTCCGAATTTGGTTCCGCCGAACAATAAAGGATACCGACAGTTTGAGCTTCCGGGAATATCTCACAGAGCATATCAACCTGTTCCGAAAGGGGAGCAAGGTCCGAGGTTCCGGAGATATTTCCTCCGACAGTACCGTCAAAATCACTGAGACTGAGAGCCGTTCCGTATTCCGTTATAGATGTTCCGAGAATAGGAATTGTCGTTGTCGCGCTCGCGGCCGCCTGCAAAGACGCGGTAGCGTTCGCGAGAATGAGGTCGACGTTTTTAGAGACAAAGCTATTGACTATCGTGCTGCAAACGGTAGAATCATTAGCCGCATTTTGATAATCGAAATCTACCGCGTCTTCCCCAAAAGCGTCGATCAACGCCTGCTCAAAACCTTCGGTCGCGGCGTCGAGCGCTTCATGAGGCGAAAGCTGACAAATACCGATAGTATATTTAGTTCCGGAATCGCAAGATGAAGCGAAAGCCAAGAACGACGCCAACATAATAACCGCAAGCGTCAGTGAAATAATTCTTTTTGTTGTTTTCATCTTTTTTCTCCTTTTAATTTTTATTTTTTATTTCAATATGAAGTTCAAAAATAAAATACTGTTTTAATTTTATAAAATATGTGACATATTTGTATAATATTTTATATTATAAAACTTTTTTTGATAAAAGTCAATATTCTATCGCTTATTTTTTTATTTTTTTTTGAGAAAATGTATTTATTTAAACAAATTAAACGCGGATATTCAGCTTGCAAAATTCAAATCTATAACTTAAAGAGAAAACAGAGAATTATATCTTTTTCTGAATATGTATTATAAAATCTCGATATCTGGCTATTTTTACAATTAACCCCCGATGCAATCGAGGGTTTGTGAAACATATTTTTTATGTTTTATTATGAGTATCTCCACCTAAGATACTATTAAAAAATTAAAATTACATGTTTAAAACAGTTCTGTTTTTATATTATAATTTTCAAGTTTTTGATTTTATATCTCATTTTTGCAAAGGATGAGCAAAATGTAAAAGACTATTTGATTTTCGTTTTTATTCACAGCAAATATAAACAGGGAACAGCAGAGAATAATTGCCGCCAAAACCATGGGATTATTGAAGAGGAGACACTATACTAACAAATAATTACAATCAGAACAAAATATTATCAAAATGTTAGTTCGCATTTATGATAACTATATCTCAATTTCATTATTTTATCTTTGCTAATACCAGATATTTATTATTATCACTATTTCAAATTTCGTGTGGCCGGATTGTCAATCAATCCGCCGTCTTCTTTAAAGCGGGAACCATGGCATGGACAATCCCACGTATGTTCATATGGATTCCATTTCAACGCGCAACCTAAATGCGGACAGCGTTTTGTCGTAGGGGTTAACAAATTAACAGCAGTCTCAAAAACATTGATAGCCAGCTGTGGCCGGAGTATGGTTCGTGACGGCGAAAAAACTTCCGCATAAGGATTTTGTTTTCCCTGTATTAAATCGCATAAGATCATGGCCGAGACCATGGAAGAGGTCATACCCCATTTATTGAAACCGGTAGCAACATATAAATCTGAGGTGTTGGCGGAATAAAGGCCAATATACGGAACGCCGTCCAGCGTCATGCAATCCTGAGTTGCCCAGTGATATTTTTCTGCCGCGCTTGGATAATACTGTTGCGCGAAATTTCGCAATTCTTTCCAATTTCCTCCTGTTTTTCCGGTACGATGAGCCCCTCCGCCAATAAGCAACAGGTTCCCATAATTGCGAAAAGACATTCCTTTTTGATCCACGTCCACATACATACCGTTCACATTTTGTGCGTTATCCAGCGCGAGCACATAAGAACGATGCTGATACATTTTAAGAAAATAGCTGCCGTGTTTATTTAA
>CAJFPG010000162.1 GCA_904398665.1 Candidatus Geddesella stercoravicola
AGCGTTTTTTATAAAATAGTGACTGCCTCGGTAAAAAAAATCGTATATTTAATAAAAGTCCTCTTTCGAGAAAATGTCGCTATATTCCGGAGAACAAAAAAAAATTGTTTTATTATCAGTTCTTTCAGATTTTGAAAAAAATTTTACCATAACCTATTTTTATAATTATTTTGCTCTATTTAAATTTTCAGTTAGAAATATCGCTCTCTTAAATATGTTTCACAGCGTTGTTTTTATAACGGTCAAGTCTCCCGATAGAGTCAGGGGAAGAGCGGCGGGAACAAAAAGACTGTTCCCCTTTTTTAACGGGATTTCTCCGCCGTCATATGCCGCCGTTGCTTGACCGTCGAGAATCAGTAACGAAATAAAGCTTTCCTTTTCGCAAAGTTCAATCTTTCCCCGAAGCTCAATAAGTTTTACGTCGAATAGCTCGCAGTCAGCAAGCTCTCTGACTTCACCGAAAGAAAATTTCTCAAGTTTTCCAACGTTTCCGTAGGGAATTGACGGGCGTTCTCTTTTTGTGACGTCGATAGCTTGATTTATATGTAATTCTCTCGGTTTTCCGTTTTTTTCGATTCTGTCGTAGTCGTAAACTCTGTAAGTAGCGTTTGAGTTCTGCTGTATTTCGGCTATCAATATTCCTTTCCCTATAGCGTGGAGAGTTCCGGAGGGAATGAAAAAAACGTCTCCCTTTTTTGCGGGAACATAATTGCAGATTTCGAGAAGAGTTCCGTTTTTTATTCTTTGCTCAAATTCTTCTTTCGAGACATTGGTTTTTAGTCCGTACAGTATCTCGGAATTCTCCTCGGCGTCGATGACATACCACATTTCGGTTTTGCCGAACCCTCCTCCGTGTTTGAGGGCGTAATCGTCGTCGGGGTGGACTTGAACAGAAAGGCGGTCGGCGGCGTCGATTAGCTTTATCAGTAATGGAAAATCGTTAAATTTTTCAGCTTTCTTTCCGAGCCCTTCTCCTTTCCAATTTCCAAAAATTACTTCTCGAAGCGTTTTTTCTGCCAATGGTCCGTTTATTACGAAACTGTCCCCGTCTTTATTGCAGGATAATTCCCACGCTTCGGCGGCGATTTTTTTATCGGTTTTAAACCCGAATTCTTTTTTGAGTCTGGTTCCTCCCCAAATATAATCTTTTATTGTGGGTTTGAGAAGTAACGGATACATGAATTTTCACCACGCGTTCAAAAATTTTTTATTTTTTATATCTGTTATTATCAACTATTCTTAAATTTATGTTATTAGAGCCGTGCTTTTTTGCATATCTCTTTTGACAGTCCCGGTTTCAAGCACAAAATTGAGCCTTTTACGGTTTTCGGTTGTTCTGTGTTCGTCTTGCTCATTGGCTGAGACTATCTAAGCGTTTTTTCAATATGTATTATATCATAAAAAAATCTTTAAGGCAAGAGACGCTTTATGGATTAAACGGGTTAATAAAAATTCAATTGTCTCGTTTTTTTTTGCTCTGATTTAGCTGTTGATGCTGTTGACTTTGAAGCTTAAACATAAATATACGCCCACGCTTGTGAATAGTTTTCAATAGCGTAGGCGTATTTTTTTTTTGTTTTTCACGTTCTTTTACGATTATAAAAAACTGTCGATTGAAAATTATAAAAACATTTTTATTTATTTTTTATTTGGTCAAATCCGATTTTTTTATATTATATATAATTATCTTCTATTATCTTCTTATCTCTTCTCTATATTTATCTTGAATTTTTTCTTTCTTTTCTTATTTATTCTTTATAAATGATATTCCATCGGGTAAGTGAGATAAGAGTGGGGGTCTAGCTGGTCGCAGGTAACGTATCCCGCGGGAGCCGTCAATAGAGTCGGAATACGATTTACAACGGTAGCGCAGGTATGCTCGACTGTCGCGGGTTTTATGACGTGAAATTCCGTGTTCGGTTCGCCAGTGAGCCACCAGTCGCACATATCGCCGTCATCCGGTCCGTAAACTTTTCCGATTGTCTCTTCTTCTATTGTTATTCCCTGCATTGTCTCTATTGTAACAACGGCGGACATACCTATGCATTTCCCCGCTTTTATCGTCTCTCCGAGAGTTTGGCTGTAAATATCGTGATCTATCGTATAAGGAACGTTTTTTTGTTCTATAGATTTAATCGTGAGACCGAGTTTGCCACAAAGCGCTTCGCTGGCGTTCCACGCATAGGACGGTTCAAATTCTGCCGGATGAGCGATTTGTTTCTCGAATTCCTCAGTAGTGAGGTTGCAGCCGTGAGCTTTCGCCAAAGCCAAGCCGTAATCCTCGACGTTGTAGCTATAAGCTCCCTTTATTTTTGTCAGTTTATTACAACCGCTCGCAACCATCGCCACGATGTTAATCCAGAAAATATCCTGCATACCTGAACCTGTTATCGTACAGTTGTTAATTTTTGCCAAAGCGTCGAGTTTGTTAATTTGCGCCGCTGAAGTCGTCCACGGATATATCGCTTCTTCACAGGTCGTGATTACGTTTATTCCGCGAGAAACGCACTTTTCAACGTGTTCATAAATGTCTCCTATAAAGCTGAACAGCGTCACTATAGCGACGTCAGCGTCGCATTCGTCAAGTACCTTATCCGCGTCGTTAGAAATTAATACTCCCGTTTTTACTCCGAGATTCGCGTAATCTCCCACGTCCATTCCAATTATGTCGGGATTTACGTCTATCGCTCCGACTATCTGCGCTCCGTGTTCGTACAAGTATCTCATCGTATACTTGGACATCTTGCCGCATCCGTACTGAATAACTTTAATTTTTCTCATATAAAAGCCTCCTTTTTCTCCGAATTATAATATCAGAGTTATTTTGCAATTATATTTTAAACTATAATCCAGTGTTAGAGTCAAGTACTTTTTTCCGTTTTTCTAAATTTTTTTTAAATAAGTATAAAATTATTTCGACAAATATTGACATTTTATATGTTATATCGGGAAATATTCTTTAAATATTTTTTTATTTTACTAATCTAAAAAATCAATAGAAACACGGATATTTTATGCGGCTTTTTCATTGAATCGTAATCTTTTAGAGAAATATAAATCTGAGATACAATATTTAATAGCAGTCTTTTATTTAATAGCAGTCTTGTAAAATCAAACTTTTTTAATATTTTAAAATTTTTCTGTGATACATATTTTCACCGAAAAAATAAAAATATATTTTATTATATAATTTTATTATATATATGATTTTATTTATATATTTGATTTATTTATATTTTTATAATATTTATATATTTTAATTTATTATTTTTATTTATTATACATATTTTATATATATTTTATATATTTTTATTTATTTTTTATCTATATTTTTTGGCCATATGTTTTATTTACGATTATTTTGAGAAATTTATGGGTACTTGTAATCTTAAAAACATATTTCGGTAATCGCAGTTAAAGATATTAAACTCCGTCATAATTTCGCATATATAATCTCCGTCTATTCTGTAATTGTGTTCTTTACAGTATTTCCTTAGTATTTCAGCATATTTTATTTCGTCGTAATAGTCGTCGAGATATATGCACGCATACATTCCGCTGTCTATTATTTGAAAATTTTTATGATTTTTTTCGCTTTCTTTTATGAATATGAAGATTTTATCCGCGATAAATTTGTTTTCAATAAAATTTTCTTTTGTTATTGATGTTCCGATATTGTGGGAATGAGTTTGTCGAAATTTGTTATGTTCCAAAGCCAAACGCAGTTCGGACAGTATTTTCTCATAACATTCTATGTTTTCTTCGTAAAAATTTTCGGAGCATTTTATTCCCCATATATAGCGTCTGTCTATGTATTCGAGAGAAATTGTACCTTTTACGGGAGATTTACGATATCTTTCTATCGACATAATCGCTCGTTCCACAGAGTCTTTTCTCTCTTGAAGTTTTTCCATTTGTTCATGTATTTGTTTGCTTTTTTTAGTCAGAACTTCCTCAATTACAGTAACGTCTTTTTTCTGAAAAACATCGTAGATTTCCGATAGGCTCATTCCGAGTTCTTTCATATAAGCTATCATGTCGAGTCTGGCGTTTTGATGTATATCATAATATCTATATCCGCTTTCGGGATCGATATACCGAGGCTTTAACAATCCTTTTTTGTCGTAAAGCCTAAGCGTCGGTATTGATATTCGATTCATCTCCGCCATCTTTCCGATAGTTAATAGTCCTTTTTTCATCATGTCCTCCGTAATTGCCATGTTCTGCGTGTACAGTTTAGCACATATTATGAGAATATTCAAGTCGTCTGTGTCATATTTTAAAAAATTATTTTTATTCCAATATTTTTTTTATTAAATTTCCGAATTTTTGTCCAAATTTTTGTCTGTTGTTCTTTTTATTTATGTTTGTTTATATGTTATTTATATGTTTTTTTATTTACTTTGTTATTTTCTCGGCCTTTCTCAGTCTTCTTTTTTGTATTATTTTTTTATTCTTCTCACGTATTATATAATTTTTGATAGAACTATATCCTTTTGTGATAATTACAATAATCTTCAAATTTATGGGTATAAAAGCCTTCGGCAAATATAAGGACTTTACACTTATGGCAAGATATTTGGAACACGGTTGCGAATCCGGCGATTTTGTGTCTATCTGTTTCGCGTATTGGTATTTTAACGTTTTTTAATTAAAGATATTTTATTATTTATATTAAAAGTTAAAAGCGATTTTACACTTTTATTGGCTTTTTTAATTGTTTAATTGGATAATGTTTGTTTTACAATTAGATTTTTCTCTTTATTTTTGAGTTCGCGAATGGTTGTCAATAAGAAAAACATATCTTCTTAATTCTTCCGCCGTGCGAATATAATCGTTGTATTCGTGCAGTGAGATTTGAGTGTTTACCGGAAGAGATAAGAAAAATTTTCTACTGCTGCTGCTTTCTCTTATGAGTTCGTTTAAATTATCATATCTCAAATTTTTCACCTCCGTAAATAGTTTTTTTACCTTCGTAAATAGTTTTTCTTTTTTTTAACAGATCAATTCTGGTATTTACGGGAAAATGAAAAAATATTGTGAAATTTTTATATATCTCTTGACAAAAGATATTTAACTTCGTATAATATAACAGTAATATATAACACTGTTATACTAGGGGGGGGATAAGATGGGGGAAAACGATAAATCCACTCTGGAAAGAATTCATTTGGCGGCGAAGCGCGAATTTTTATCGAAAGGCTTTAAATCAGCCTCTCTTCGCAATATAGTAAAATCGGCGGGAGTTACGACGGGGGCTTTTTACGGTTATTACGACAGCAAAGAAGCTCTATTTGAGGCTTTGGTCGGAAAACAGCATGACACTATGCTTAAAGTTTATTGCGAGGCTCAGGAAAATTTCGCGAGATTACCGAAAGAAGAACAACCGAAACATATGGGAGATGTCAGCGGGGCGTGCATGAGGGAAATGCTTTTATACGCTTACGATAATCTTGAAGAATTTAAATTGATACTCTGTTGTTCTGAGGGAACTAGGTTTGAAAATATGATAGATAAAATGGTCGAAGTGGAAATTAAGGGCACCCATGATTATCAGGAGGTCTTAAAACAGCTCGGGAGGCCGTCTCCGAAGCTGGATTCGCGATTGGAGCATATTTTAATAACCGGTATGTTTAAGGCTTTTTTTGAGCTTATCATACATGAGATGCCGCTTTGTGACGCGGAGAATTATCTTTCCGAGCTTCGAGAGTTTTATACGGCGGGTTGGCTGAAAATTATGGGGCAGTAGCCCTATAATTTTTCTCTTTGAGTTAGCGTGTGCTAACCAATATTTATAATATTTTTGGGATATAAGAAGGCATTGCTTTCAATATCATAAAATTTATTTATAAGGAGGTCTGTTGCTTTGAGAAAGCAGTCTAATTTGTCTAGGCTGACGGAATATGCCGGAGGTCATAGATTTCTGACATACTCCTCGTGGATCTTATCCGCGGTCAGCGCGTTAATAGCGTTGGTTCCTTTTTGGTATATATGGCGGATTCTCGACGAGGTGATTAAGATCGCTCCGAATTTTTCTCGGGCGGAAAATCTTATTTATTACGGCTGGATGGCGGTTCTTTTTGCGGTTATTTCCATGTTGACGTATATCGCGGCGCTTATGTGCTCGCATATCGCGGCTTTTCGCGTAGCGTCGAATCTTAGACGTATTACAATGCGTCATATTGTCACGTTGCCTCTCGGCGTCGCCGAAGGATTCGGAAGCGGTAAGTTAAGAAAAATCGTAAACGAGTCGAGCGCCGCGACCGAAACCTATTTGGCTCATCAATTGCCGGATAAAGCGGGCGCTATCGCCACTCCGTGCGGATTGCTTGTATTGCTGTTTGTGTTTGACTGGCGTCTTGGCTTTTTGAGTCTTATTCCCGTAGTCCTCGGATTTCTTATAATGATGGCTATGACCGGGGCGGGAATGAGAGAAAAGATGAAAGAATATCAAAACGCTTTGGATTCGATGTCTAACGAGGCCGTGGAATACGTCAGAGGGATACCTGTTGTAAAGACCTTTGGGCAGACTGTGTTTTCCTTTAAACGGTTTAAAGCGTCGATTGACAATTATGGCAAGTGGGTTATAGCTTATACAAAACAACTCAGAGGTCCGATGATGTGGTATACCGCCGCCATAAACGGAGTGTTTGTGTTTCTTATAGCCGGGGCGCTTATTTTTACCGCGAATGGGGTTACTGGGGAGTTTTTGTTGAATTTACTGTTTTATATTATTATTACTCCGGTAATTTCTCTTACGTTGACCAAAATAATGTTTATGAGCGAGAACGGTATGATTGTGGCCGACGCGCTCGAGCGTATTGACAGCGTCTTGACTCTTGATTCTTTGTCCGAGCCGGTAAATCCGAAAATGCCGAAAGATTCGTCTATTGAGCTTTCTCATGTGTGTTTCAGTTATGATTTTGAAAAAAATAATTCAATATCCTCTGAGTTAAATAGAAATTTTCCTTCTTCCGAGGGGGTAACGTCGGAAACGTCTTTGTCTTCCTCGGGCGTTTCTCAAATTAAAACCGGAAAAGATAAGGAAAATATTTCTTCTTCTCAGACTGAAAACGAGGAAGAGATTTCCGCCGTTATTGACGGAGATGTGATAAAAGACGTCTCTCTCAGAATAGAGCCTGGGCAGACGGTTGCTTTTGTCGGGCCGTCCGGCGGAGGTAAATCTACTTTGGCGAGTCTTATATCCAGATTTTTTGACGCGAGAAGCGGAAGCGTTAAAATCGGCGGAGTGAATGTGAAAGATATTCGGAAAGAGGATTTGATGAACACTGTTTCTTTCGTTTTCCAAAACAGTCGTCTCATTAAGGCTTCGATTCTAGATAACGTCAGACTCGGTAAGCCGTCGGCTTCCGAAAACGAGGTTATGAGGGCGTTAAAGGCCGCGCAGTGCTTAGATATTATCGAGAAATTCCCGTTAGGCGTCAATACGGTGATAGGAACGAAAGGCGTATATCTTTCAGGAGGAGAGCAGCAAAGAATAGCGATTGCTCGAGCGATACTTAAAAACACTCCGATTATAATTATGGATGAGGCCACGGCGTTTGCGGATCCGGATAATGAAACGAGAGTCCAGGCGGCAATGAGCGAACTCGCGAAAGGAAAAACTGTCGTTATGATAGCTCATAGGCTTTCCACCGTTGCCGACGCGGATTGTATTTATGTCTTGGATAACGGCAGAATAGCGGAATTCGGCACACGCGACGCTCTTTATCAAAAGGGCGGATTATTTTCGAAAATGTGGGATGATTATCAGGCTTCCGTCCGTTGGAAAGTCGAGAGGGAGGGATAGTATGATACAAAAACTTCAAAAAAAATACGCTTTGTCCGAACAAGGCGCGAAAGATCTTATCAAAGGATGTCTGGCTTGTGCCCTTCAAAATATATCGTTTATGTTTCCCGTAGGGCTTTTATATTTTTTGGTGGACGATATGGTGAGCGGCGGGGTTACGGGAGGTCGTATTTGGTTTTATATAATAGGCTGTGTCGTCGCGGTGGGCTTGATTTTACTCTCGACATGGTTTCAATATAACGCCACGTATTTTGCTACTTATATTGAAAGCGGTGTTCGAAGAATAACGTTGGCGGAACAATTGAGAAAGATTCCTCTTTCCTTCTTCGGGAAGAAAGACCTCGCGGATTTGACAAGTACGATTATGGCGGATTGCGCTTTCTTGGAAACGGCGTTTTCCCATTATATTCCGGAGCTGGTGGGTTCGATAATTTCTACGACTCTTGTCGGCGTTTGCTTATTTTTCTATGATTGGCGTATGGCTATCGCCGCTCTCTGGGTTTTGCCGATAGCTTACGCTATTGTCGGATTTTCTTCCAAGGTTCAAGATAAACTTAATCAAAAAAGTATGAACGCGAAAATATCGTGCGCTGACGGAATACAGGAGTGCATTGAGACTGTCAGGGATTTAAAATCCAATAACGCGGAAAACGCTTATCTTTCCGGACTTGATAAAAAAATCAAAGCTGTGGAAAAACGAGCGATTATATCAGAATTCGGTACCGCCGTTTTTGTTGTATCCGCTTCAATGATATTGAAATTGGGAATCGCTTCCGTCGCTCTGCTCGGTTCTTCTCTTCTTATCGGCGGGAATCTAGATATATTGACATTTTTTATGTTTTTATTGGTTGTTTCCCGTCTGTACGATCCGTTTCAGTCGGCTTTGCAGAATCTCGCGGCTGTCATTTCGTCTAAGACGAATATCGGACGTATGAACGAGATTCTTAATCATCCGGTTCAGTCCGGTTCCGACGTTCTTTCGAATAATGGGTGCGATATAGTTTTCGATCATGTCGCGTTTGCTTATAATACGGGAGAAACGGTACTTAAAGACGTTTCTTTTACCGCTAAACAAGGAGAAGTTACGGCGCTTGTCGGGCCGTCCGGCGGAGGAAAAACGACGGTTTCTCGTCTTGCGGCTCGGTTTTGGGATATAAGCAAGGGGAAGATTGCCGTCGGCGGTATGGATATATCTAAGGTTGACCCTGAAACTCTTATGTCTTTGTACTCAATTGTTTTTCAGGACGTCACGCTGTTCGACAATACTATTATGGAAAATATTCGTATAGGAAGAAAAGACGCTACCGACAGGGAAGTTTTAGCCGCGGCGAGACTTGCGAATGTCGACGAGTTCGCCGAAAAACTTCCTGACGGTTGGCATAGCATGATAGGGGAGAACGGCTGTGAGCTTTCCGGAGGCGAAAGACAGAGAATTTCCATAGCCAGGGCTTTTTTGAAAAACGCCCCGATAATTCTTCTCGACGAAGCTACCGCGTCGCTGGACGTGGAGAACGAAACTTTGATTCAATCCGCTCTTTCAAGACTTATTAAAGATAAGACCGTTATTGTTATCGCTCATCGTATGCGAACTGTCGCCGGGGCTGATAAAATAGTTGTTCTCTCCGACGGGGTTGTGGCGGAAAAGGGTTCTCCCGACGAGTTATATAAAAAAGGCGGAATTTACACGCATATGACCGATTTGCAAAGAGATAGCCAAAATTGGACTCTTTCCGACTAAAAAAAATTTAAAAGCGAAGAAAGACGCGATTTTATCGCGTCTTTCTTCAACGGACGAAAAAGTTGTTTTTTTGAAAAGGTTTTAAAGACCTTTTTTCGCGTCCTCTATGATATTATTTTTATTTCTTTTATTTTTCAGCCCGAGCGGTATCAGAAAATCGTTTATTGTTTGTATTATTGATTCCGCCTGAGGAAAACAATAATTGTCATATTCGTATGACGGCACTATATGATTTTTCGCTCCGAGAACCACGGGCGGTTGTTTAAGCTTTTCAAAGAAAAGTTCGGTAATTTTTTGAGCTATTTCCTTTGCGAACGAGCCTCTTTCCGCGGCGTCGCTTACCAAAAGAATTTTTCCGGTTTTCTTTATTGATTCGGCGATTATCTCATAATTAAAGGGAACGAGACTTATCGCGTCTATTATCTCGGAGGATATGCCATAGTCGTTATTGAGTATCTCGGCGGCTTCGAGCGTTCTGTAAAGAGGAGCCCCGATCGAGAGAATCGTTATATCGTCGCCTTTTCTCACTATACGAGGTTTTCCGATTTCCAAAGTATAATTTTCGGACAGAGATTTTTTCTCCTTAAATATTTCCTCTTTTCCTCTGAGTCTTTTACTCTCAAAAAAAATAACCGGATTATTTTCTTTAAGAGCTCTTGTCATTAGTCCTTTCGCGTCATACGGGGTTACGGGATAAACGACTTTAAGTCCCGGAACAGACGCGGTTATCGACGATAATTCCTGCGAATGCTGAGCCCCGTAGTCATATCCGACCGGAATATGTAAAATTATAGGAACGGACAAACGTCCGAAACTTAAGCTCTGCCATTTCGCCGCCTGATTTATAATCTCGTCTCCCGCGCATCCTATGAAGTCGGAATACATCATTTCTATAAGGATTTTTCCTCCGCACAGCGCGTATCCGACGCCCATTCCGACCATTGCGGCCTCAGATATCGGAGCGTTGAAAAAACGATGTCTCGGGAGAATATCCTCAAATCCCCCGTAGACTGACGTCGAAGTATTCCAGTCTCGAATATCTTCGCCGCAGGCTGTCAGCGACGGGTCCTCGTAAAAACCGTCGACCAGGGCTTCGAATATTCCGTCTCTTATTTCATAATTGTTTTTTTTCTTTATTTCTTTAAGACGGGGGATATCGTCTTTTGCGCAAAGCGTCTCCGGTTTTTTTTCTGATTTCGGAGAAAAATCCTTTTTATTGAATACTTTGTCTTTTATGTAATCGGGTTCGGAGGCAAAATCTATATAAGGCGCGATTGCGGTATCGGAAGCGAGAAGGAATATTTTATCTATTTCATTTTTCACGTCTTCCGTAATTTTTTTTATATCTTCTTCCGAAAGAATTCCGTTTGAAGAGAGCTCTGACGGAAAAGTTAAAAACGGATCGTGTTTTTTCCATTCTTCGACTTCCGAGCTGTCTCTGTATTTCTCGTTGTCACCCACCGAATGACCGCAAAGGCGGTAAGTTATCGCTTCTATGAGGCACGGTCCTTTCCCGTTTTTCAAATCCGAAAGTTTTCTTTCATAAGCGTCCAGCAGCGCCGGAATATTCCAGCCGTCTATTTTTTCCGCGTTCATTCCGTTTTCCGAGAACGCTCCGACTCTGGCCACGTCTCCGGAGAACGACATCGTTTCGTTTTCTGTGTCCGCGTTCATTCCGTAATAGTTGTTGCTGAAATTGAAAAGTATCGGAAGCCCTCCGTCATACGGTTTTTCCCACAAAGTGTCAAATTGTCTCATTGAGGAAAAATTCATCGCTTCAAAGACGGGCCCTCTTCCGGCGGCGCCGTCTCCTATGTTTGCTATTACGACGCCCTTATTCCTCTGCGTCTTTTTATAAAGAGCGGCCCCCGCGGCGATTGAGGCGGATGCTCCGACTATCGCGTTTGATGGATAAATGCCGAACGGCGGAAATAATATGTGCATAGATCCGGCTAAACCGCCGCAAAATCCTGTTTTTTTTGCGAATATATCACATAATATCCCGAAAATGAAAAATCTTCTCGCCGTGGTTTTAATATCTTTTGACGCGTAATTTTTTTCGATAACATCTCGAATATGGGAATTTTCCTCCGCGTTCATAATTTTTTCGAGAGCGTCGTCCGACATTTTTCGTATAGCGGAGAACCCTTTTGCTAAGACCTCGTGGTGACTTCGATGAGAGCCGAAGATAAAATCGTTTTCGTCAAGATAGAAGGCCTCGGCGACGGCGGTAGCCTCTTGGCCTATCGCGAGATGACATGGACCCTCAAAAAAGAATTCTCTGCCGTTATAGCTCTTTTTATCTTTTATCTCTCGAAGCATCTCCTCGAAGAATCTTATTTCTGCTATATCTCTGTAAATATTTGCGAGTTCTTTTTTAGATATCTTTTTACTTTCGTAAATGTTTTTGAGCGTCTTTTCACAGGCGTTTACTTCTATTTCCCTGAATTTTATCAGCCTTTTACGACGAGCGTCTTTATATGAGTGATTATATGCCATTATCTTGCCTCTTTTTAATAAAGTTTTGATACGGTTTTCAGCTTCCGTACTCGGCGTTGACTTTCTCTCTTATTCTTTTTTCGCAAGAGAGAAGTTTATCGATCGATATATTTTTTTCGATTTTTTCTTCGGATAGAATATTCTCAACGCAGTCGAAAATATCAAGAAAAGAAATTTTATTTTCCAAAAAAAGTTTTACCGCTTCCTCGTTGGCTGCGTTGACAACGCAAGGGGCGTTGCCCCCGAGTTTAATAGCCCTTTTACAAAGAGGAAGCAATGAAAAAGTCTCTTCATCCGGATTTTGAAAGGTTAGCGGCGGGGTTTTAGTGAGATCAAGTCGTTTTGCCGGTGAAGGGAGCCTGTCGGGATATGTAAGCGCGAGCTGTATAGGTATTCTCATATCGGAAACCGCGAGCTGAGCCAGTATGGAGCCGTCTTTCGTCTCTATCATTGAGTGAACGATACTTTCTCTGTGAATCAGCACCTCCACGTCATCGGAATTTATTCCGAAAAGATGACACGCTTCTATAATTTCAAGCCCTTTGTTCATTAGTGTCGCGCTGTCTATCGATATCTTTCTTCCCATTTTCCATGTCGGGTGCGCCAGAGCCTCGTCGGGTTTTACGTTTTGAAGTTCTTTTCTTTTTTTTCCGAAAAACGGACCTCCCGAGCAGGTGAGAATTATTTTTTTCAAATCTTTTTTCTCGTTTATCGCTGAGAGACATTGGAAAATCGCGTTATGCTCGCTGTCTATCGGAAGAATTTTAACTCCGTTTTCTTTTGCGAGCCTCATTATTATTTCTCCCGCGACAACCATGGTTTCTTTGTTCGCGAGAGCTATATTTTTTTTCGCTTTTATAGCCTCCGCCGTTGGCAATAATCCTACCATTCCCGAAATCGCCGTAACGACAGTTTCGGCCTCGGTTTCGGTCGCCGCCTTTATAAGGCCTTCTTCTCCCGAGTAAATTTTTGTGGCTGTATCCGCGACTCTTTTTTTTAATTCGAGAGCCTTTTCATTGTCTACACAGACCGCCAAATAAGGAGAAAATTCTCGTATCTGTTTTTCGAGCAGGTCAATATTTTTATTGGCGCTCAGCGCCGTTATTTTTATGTTCAAATGTCTCGCGACTTCAAGCGTCTGCGTTCCGATGGAACCGGTGGAACCGAGAACCGAAATCGGAGGATATTTTTTCGACATGGTTTCCTCCTGAGCTATGCTTCCCAAGATAAAGCGTAAAACGCCGTCTAGACAATTTTAACCGTATCAAGTATACCACAATTGATACAATATTGCAAGTGCGTTGTCCTGAATGTTCGTATTTTGACGATATTTGTTTTGAATATTATTAAAATTTATGGTAAGTTGTCGACAATTTTTATTGGTTTGGTTCTTGGTTTTCGTATCGATTAAAATTTAATTTTGTGTTTTTAAATATATTATAAATATATTTTTTGATTATTGTTTAAATATTTTCGAACTTTCTGTCAGCTTTATTTCTGTCAGCTTTAATTTTTGTCGCGTTTTTCGGTTTTATTGATAGTTGTTTATAGGTTTTTTATAATAATATCAATAATTTTACTATTTTCATTTTTTAATATGATTTTCGGTAATGTTTTTATATAGTCCTATTTATATAATCTTATAATCTTATATTTATATAATCTTAAAATTTGTAATCTCATATAATTTTAAATATGTCACATTTTAGGGAATATGGGAAATTTATTGTAAAACAAAGACGGAAGCGGTTGACATAAAAAATAAAAATCAATATAATTAACATGTTAACTATTGCGAGGTGAATATAATGAGTCTGGAAACAGATATTGAAATTAAAACCTATGGGGTAATGAAACTTTTCGCTTTTGTAAGTCGAAGACATAAGAAAATTTTTGAGAATATGATGAGGACGCTTCCTTTGCACGGGAGTCAGCATTATTTATTGGTTTTTCTTGTGTCGGCGAAACCCGACATCTCTCAAAAAGAAATAGCGGAGGAGTTGAAAGTTAGTACCGCGGCGATCGCCGTTGCGTTGAAACGTCTTGAAAGCGAGGGCTATATAAGTCGAAAGGTCTCCGAATCGGACAATCGTTTTAACGAGATCGTTATCACCGAAAAGGGTAGAGATATTCTGTCGGAGAGTAGTAAAATTTTCAAGAAACTTAACGAATTGACTTTCAGGAATTTTTCTTCTCGCGATATCAACGATTTTTATTTCGCTCTTAATAAAATAAATGACAATCTCGCCCTTGCGGAAGGAGCGGAGGCGAAAAGTAGGAAAGGAAGTAATTTATGAGCAGATGGACTAAATACATAAAGCCGTATTGGGTTTATTTTTTATTGGGTCCGCTTTGTATGATAGTGGAAGTTTTGGGAGAGGTTTTTATTCCCGATCTTTTTTCTAGAATGATAAACGACGGTGTCTTGAAAAGTTCCGAGTCATATGTTGTAATTATGTGTCTTTTAATGATTTTGACGGCCGTATTGATGCTTCTCGGCGGCGTCGGGGGAGCTTATTTTGGAGCGAAGGCCTCAGTTAATTTCGCCGGGGATTTGAGAAGCGATCTTTACTCGAAAATACAACGATTCTCTTTTTCTAATATAGATAAATTTTCAAGCGGTTCTCTTGTTACTCGTCTTACAAACGATGTTACTCAGCTTCAAAATTTTGTCAATATGCTTCTCAGAATGTGTCTGAGAAGTCCGGGAATGTTGGTAGGAGCTTTGATAATGACTATAATAAAAAGTCCCAAAACGGCTCTTATTTTGGTTTTCGTGATTCCTGTTATGGCGATATTCCTGACTTTTTTTATAAAAAGAGGCTTTCCTCGTTTCCAAAATATGCAGACTAAAATAGACTCTTTGAACTCGAACATACAAGAGAATATTACTAATGTTCGAGTCGTAAAAAGTTTTGTCAGGGAAGATTTTGAGGAAGAGAAATTCAAAAAATCCAATTATGAATTGAAAAACGCGGGAATTTCGGCGATGAACGTTATGATAATCATTCAGCCTGTCATGATGTTTTTGATGTACGCTACGAGCATAACCGTTATGTGGATAGGCGGCAACGACGTTATTGTCGGAAGTATGACATTGGGAGACCTTACCGCTCTTATAAATTATATAAGTCAGATTCTTATGTCAATAATGATGCTCTCAATGCTGTTTGTTTTTTCCTCTCGAGCGATAGCCTCGGGACGAAGAATAAAAGAAGTTCTCGACGAAAAGATAGATATTACCGAGAACGAAAGTTCCGACGCGGTCGTAAAAAATGGAGAGATAGAATTTAGAAACGTTTCTTTCCGTTATTATAAGAACAGCGAGAAAAAAGTTTTAAATAATATAAATCTTGTTATCCCCGCGGGAAAAACCGTAGGAATAATTGGCTCCACAGGTTCGGGGAAAACTACTCTTGTGTCAATGATTCCCAGGCTTTACGACGTCGACGAGGGAGAGGTTTTGGTCGACGGTGTAAATGTTAAAAATTATTCTCTTCCCGTTTTGCGGCAGGGGGTAAGCATGGTTTTGCAAAAAAATGTGCTTTTTTCCGGCACGATAGCGGAAAACTTGCGATGGGGCGATGAGAACGCTTCTGACGCGGAGATGAAAAAATGGGCTACGGCGGCCCAGGCGGATAATTTTATAGAAAGTTTTCCTGACGGGTATGAAACGGTTCTTGATCAGGGAGGAACAAATGTTTCGGGAGGACAAAAGCAAAGGCTTTGTATCGCCAGAGC
>CAJFPG010000163.1 GCA_904398665.1 Candidatus Geddesella stercoravicola
ACAAACATGACAATAATCACTTTTAGTGTTGAACTCCGCATACTGGATATTATCGTAAATAAATTTCACCAACTCTTCAAGAGCTTCAAGATTATGTCTCAGATTCGGAATTTCAACATAGGAGATAGCCCCCCCGGAAGAAATTGTCTGGAACTGGCTCTCGAACTTAAATTTATCGAAAGCGTCTATTTCCTCACGAACGTCTACATGATAGGAATTGGTATAATATCCCTTATCGGTAATATCTTTTATAGTCCCAAAACGCTGTTTGTCTATTCTCGCGAAACGATAACAAAGAGATTCCGCAGGAGTTCCGTAAAGAGCGAAACCGATATTAGTCTTTGACTTCCATTCGTTGGTCTTTTCACGAAGCCGTCTCATTACTTTCATCGCGAAATCGCGACCCTCCGGGTCGGTATGCGAAACGCCTTTCACAAGCTTGGTAACCTCATAAAGACCTATATAACCCAAAGAGATGGAAGAATATCCGCCGTAAAGCAATTTTTCTATACTCTCTCCTTTTTTGAGCCGAGCGAGAGCGCCGTATTGCCAATGAACGGGGCTGACATCGGAAACAACCCTCTTTAACGCCTCGTGACGGCACATCAAAGCCTCAAAACAAAGCTCCAAACGCTCTTCGAGAATCTCCCAAAACTTATCCTCGTCACCCTTTGACAAAATACCGATTTGAGGAAGATTTAAACTGACGACCCCCTGATTGAAACGGCCCTCAAATTTATAATTACCGTTTTCGTCCTTCCACGGGGCAAGAAAACTGCGGCACCCCATCGGGCTGAACACGTTGCCTTCGTAATTTTCTCTCATTTTTTTCGCGGAAATATAATCCGGATACATACGCTTTGCGGAACACTTAACCGCAAGCTTCGTTATATAATCGTATTTTCCACCTTTAAGACAGTTACACTCGTCGAGAACGTAAACAAGCTTTGGGAATGCCGGCGTTATATAAACGCCTTTCTCATTTTTTATCCCTTCGAGCCGTTGACGCAATATCTCTTCGATTATAGCGGCATTTTCCTCAATATACTCATCATTCTCGTCAAGATTTAAAAACAGGGTCACAAAAGGAGACTGACCGTTTGTGGTCATCAAAGTATTGATCTGATACTGTATCGTCTGAACTCCGCTTTTAAGTTCGTCGCGAAGCCTCGCGTCGACAATCTTGTGGAGCATCTCTTCCGTAAGAGTTCCGTCATCCATTTCTTTTGCTTGCTTTATGAACTTTTCCTTACTGCGGCGAAGATATTTTCCGAGATGACGAACGTCCACAGACTGTCCCCCGTACTGACTTGACGCGACGGCGGCGATTATCTGTGTCATGATAGTGCAAGCGACCTGAAAACTTTTCGGACTTTCTATAAGCTTGCCGTTCATAACAGTTCCGTTATCAAGCATATCGCCTATATTTACAAGACAACAATTAAATATAGGCTGCAAAAAATAATCCGCGTCGTGGAAGTGGATCGCTCCCTCTTCGTGGGCTTTTGATATCTTTTCGGGAAGAAGGATTCTTTTAGTGAGATCCCGGCTGACTTCTCCCGCGATATAATCGCGCTGAGTCGAGGCGAGAACGGTATTCTTATTCGAATTTTCTTCCGCCAATTCCTTATTTTCATTTCTTATAAGAGAAAGAATGGACTCGTCGGTAGTATTCGATTTTCTTACAAGAGCTCTCGTATAACGATATATTATATAAGTTTTAGCGAGAATATAAAGATTATATTCCATAAGCTTCTGCTCTATCATATCCTGAATATCCTCAACTAGTATTCTGCTGCGACGGCGGCTTTCCACATGCTCCAATATCTCCTCGATCTGAGCGTCGGAAGCTCTCTCTATCTCCTCGACCTCGGCGTTGGCCTTCTTTATCGCGGTTATTATTTTAGTACGGTCATAATCGACGATACTGCCGTCTCTTTTAATAACTTGCATTGTTTTCAGTCCCTCCCCGCAAAACGCTTTTAATATTAAATTTTGCTTTTTTTATTTTTAGTCTCTAATTAAATTAATTAAATTGATTTAGATTTTAAAATTGATATTGATATTAATATTAATATTAATATTGATATTGATATTGATATTTATAATCCCCTATAAATTTATAATCTATTAAAATATAAAATCATAATAATCTTACATATCAATTTTAAAATTAATCGATCTCAATTTTTAAATTTATTGGTTTTCATTATGTTTTTAGCTTTTTATTTAATTTCCAATCTTAGTATCTTAGTAATACTCAATACTCAATTCTCAATTCTCAATTTTTATTTCGATTAATCGAATACACATATTATTTCTTCTTACGTAATAGAGTATATCATATTTCTCGAAAAGTATATGTTGCAAAAATCACGTTTTGCTATTTTTTTTCAAAATATATATAAATACGCCCCCGAATAAAAATTCGAGGGCGTACCAGAGTACCAATATAAGGACTTATACTTTTTCAACGCCGAGAACGACTTTTTCTCCGTTTATATTCCACTCTTTCGCGTTATCGCTCATTTTATCGAAAATAAAATCAACGGCTAAAACATCCTCGCTTATTTCATCTTTATTACCGAGGACAACTCCTACGATTTTTTCATTTCCGGAGACATAGACGTTTATATTATCGGTAACGTCGAAACCGGAATCTTTTCTCATAGTCTGTATCTTGCTGACCAATTCTCGGACAAAACCTTCCTCTATAAGCTCCGGAGTCAGCCGTTTATCAAGAACCACTATGACCCCTCCGTAAGAAGCGAATTCAAAATCTCCCGACTGGGCCGCCGAAATGATAAGATCATCGCGGGAAAGTTCCTCGTCTACTCCGTTAACATTTATAGTCAAAATTCCCTTTTCGTTCAGCTCGGCCATCGCCGCGTGACCGTCAAGAGAAGAGAGGGTATCTCTGACAAGGCCTAAATTTTTCCCAAAACGCTTTCCGAGAGTTTTAAGCTGAGGCTTGAAAGAGTAAGAAACGTATTTTTCAGCCTCCGAGTCAAAATCAACCGCCTTGACATTAAGTTCTTCTTTTACAATATCGGCATAAAATTCAGGCATTTCTTTTTCCGCCTTATAGTACATTTGCCCTATCGGCTGACGATTCTTGATATTCGCGCTGTTACGGCAATTTCTGCCGAGAGTTACAATTTCAAGAACTTCTTCCATCGCGTCTTCCATATCCTTGTCGATAAACCGATCCTCCGCTTGCGGGAAATCGCAGAGATGAACGCTTTCCGGAGCCGTTTTATCTACTTTTACGACAATATTTCTGTAAATATCGTCGGTGATAAACGGAAGCATAGGCGCCGCGGCCTTGCAAAGAGTCACAAGGGCGGTATAAAGAGTCATATAGGCGTTTATTTTGTCCTGAGTCATTTCTTTTACCCAAAAACGCTCGCGGGAACGGCGGACATACCAATTCGAAAGCTCGTCCACAAACTTTTGCAGCGTTCTCGCCGGCTCGGTAATCTTGTAATTCCAAAGATCAGAATCAACCGACTTAACCGTAGAATTAAGCCTTGAAAGCAGCCATTTATCCATTACCGATAATTTATCATATTCCAATGAATGTTCGGTGGGATTGAAATTATCAATATTAGCGTAAAGAACGTAAAACGCGTAAGTGTTCCAGAGAGTTCCCATCATTTTTCTCTGGCCCTCAGTAACCGCCGCTCCATGAAAACGATTCGGCAGCCACGGAGCGCTGTTGGAGTAAAAATACCAGCGAATAGCGTCAGCTCCGTAAGTTTTCAACGCTTCAAAGGGATCGACGGCGTTTCCTTTGGACTTAGACATCTTCTGCCCGTTCTCGTCTTGAACGTGACCCAAAACGATTACATTTTTATAAGGCGTCTCGTCAAAAAGGAGAGTTGAAATCGCCATAAGAGAATAGAACCATCCTCTTGTCTGATCGATAGCCTCGCTTATAAAGTCCGCGGGAAAATTTTCCTTAAATTTATCGTCATTCTCAAACGGATAATGCCATTGAGCGAAAGGCATGGAACCGCTGTCGAACCAACAGTCTATAACTTCTTTCACCCTTCGCATCTCGCCGCCGCACTTTTCACATTTTATAGTGACAGCGTCTATATACGGACGATGAAGCTCGATATTCTCCGGACAATTATCGGAAAGAGATTTGAGTTCTTCTATCGAGCCTATCGCGTGTCTGTGCCCGCAGGAACATTCCCATACATTAAGAGGAGTTCCCCAATATCTGTCACGGGAAATACCCCAGTCCTGAACATTTTTGATCCACTCTCCGAATCTTCCGGTACCAATTGTTTCCGGAATCCAATTCACTTTATTATTATTCTTTATAAGCTCGTCTCTGACCGCAGACATTTTGATAAACCAAGTATCTCTGGCATAATAGATAAGCGGAGTGTCACAACGCCAGCAATAGGGATAAGAATGTTCGAAATCGAGAGAAGCGAACAAAAGCCCTCTGTCAGAAAGAGAACGGAGAACCTCCTTGTCAGCGTCTTTGCAGAACATACCCGGCCAATCGGTCTCGGACGTCATCTCTCCTTTTGCGTTTACAAGTTGCAAAAACGGAAGATCATAATTTCTTCCGACTCGCGAGTCGTCCTCGCCGAACGCCGGCGCTATATGGACAATTCCGGTACCGTCGGTAAGAGTGACATAACTGTCGCAAGTGACAAAATATCCTTTTTTATCAAGTTTCGCGAAATTAAAAAGAGGAAGATACTCTTTATATTCGAGCTCTTTGCCGACATACTCCTCAATAACGGAATAATCATCGTTCTTTATAACGGAGGAAACAAGCGCCTTCGCGAGAATATACCTCTCCCCGCCGCATTCTATTTTTACATAAACCTCTTCCGGATTTACGCAAAGCGCGACATTTGACGGAAGAGTCCAAGGAGTGGTCGTCCACGCGAGGAAAAAAGTGTTTTCCTCGTCGGCAAGCCTGAATTTCGCGATAGCCGATTTCTCCTTTACGTCCTTATACCCTTGAGCGACCTCGTGAGAGGACAGAGGCGTTCCGCAGCGGGGACAATAAGGCACTATCTTAAACCCTTTATACAGCAGACCTTTCTCCCATATTTTTTTGAGAGCCCACCACTCCGATTCTATATAGTCGTCGTGGTAAGTCACGTAAGGATCGTCCATGTCCGCCCAAAAACCGACGGTGGAAGAGAAATCTTCCCACATTTCCTTGTACTTCCAAACGCTTTTTTTACACTCCTTGATAAAAGGCTCTATACCGTATTCCTCGATCTGCTCTTTTCCGTCAAGGCCGAGTTTTCTCTCAACTTCAAGCTCGACGGGAAGACCGTGTGTGTCCCATCCGGCCTTTCTCAAAACGTGGTATCCTTTCATCGTGCGGTACCTGGGTATCATATCCTTGATAACACGAGTAAGAACGTGTCCGATATGAGGTTTTCCGTTTGCCGTCGGGGGACCGTCGTAAAAGGTGTAGTTCTCCCCGTTTTTGCGAAGCTCTATGCTCTTCTCAAATATACCGTTTTCTTTCCAAAACTCCTCGATCTTTTTTTCTCTCTCAACAAATCTCAGATCGGTAGATACTTTGTCGTATAACATCTGAAATCCTCCGTTTGAAAATATTTTTATTTTTCTGCTTTTATTGCGTCTTTTTTTTTCGAAATTCTTTTCTCTTTTCCCTTTTCCCTTTTTCTTCCGTCAAACAAAAAACTCGTTATTTCTTGGAATTCCCAAAAATTTACCGCGAAATACCTCAGTCCTTCTATTCGGTTCTTCGTCAAAAGAGACGATCTAAACTCTCATTTGTCTCTTTTGTCTTTTTTACCGTGTCCCTCAACAAAAATCCATCAAAAATACAAAAAGTCGAAAAAATATATAAAACTATCTTAAAAAAGAGCTTGCCGAGCGATACTTTAACTTAAAAAGACAGGACGAAAATAGAAGAAAAAAAATATAACAAAAAAAGATCCGTCCTTTTAACAGGACAGGATCTTATCTCTGCACCACCTATTAAAAGTATGCCATCACATACCTCTCTTTTACGGGGAGACACCGGCGAGACTTACTGAAATTCAGTCCGCGACTCAGAAGTGATATTCGTCCGAGGTACTCCTCGTCGGGCTTCCACCGTCTCCGACTCGCTCTTGATTTTCCTCACGGATTACTGTCTTCGTCATAGTCTTTAAATAACAAGGTAATTATAATGTTAAATTTTTAAATTTTAGTGTCTATACAGTGAATTTTTTACGAAACGAAAATTAAAATCAATAATAACACACAATACAACATAACATAAAAATAAATAATAGCTGTAATATAAAACAAATAACAAATATAATAAAAATTAAAAATCTGAAAAAACAATCAAACGTTATAACCTATGATAAAATCAAACGGGGAAAATATACTTATCGTACAATTTAACAAACAAATTAAAATCAAATAAAAAACACTATAAAATCAAATATATAAATAATTATTTAATTCTAATCATTGAAAAAACAATAATAACTATTCGCCGCAAACGTCGACCCATTCAGAATTTTCAACAATCTTTTTAAGTTCATCCGGAGAAAGTCTCACAGCGCTGTTAGAAGACCCGCAAGCGGGATAAATATAATCAAAACGTTTAAGAGAAATGTCAAAGCAAACTCTGACGCCGGGCTCTGTTCCGAAAGGACAGACTCCGCCGACATGATGTCCTATCAGAGAAAAAGTCTCCTCCGGAGTCAGCATTTTTGCCTTAGTATGAAATACTGTCTTAAATTTATGATTATCTATCCTCATATCCCCCGCCGTTACCACTATCAGAGCTTTATCACCTACTTTAAAAGATAAAGACTTCGCTATACGCGCCGGTTCACACCCCACCGCGACGGCCGCCAAAGCGACAGTGGCGGAAGATACATTAAATTCAGACACTCTGTCTCCGAAACCCTTTTCGTCAAGAAACTTTTTCGCTTTTTCAAAACTCATTTTTACCTCTCATAAAATCTTAAATCCCCATAAAACGAAACGTGTAACCATAATACATAAAGAATGCGATAAAATAATTAAACGCAAAAAAGGGACTTTTCAGAA
>CAJFPG010000164.1 GCA_904398665.1 Candidatus Geddesella stercoravicola
ATATCTGTCTCTCGACAAATAACCTCTCTTCTCGAAAGGAATTTTTCCAGGGTATCACTGTTTAATTTTCAAGGTACATCCCTACCGCTCTGAGAGTTTCCCTCTCTCGCGGCAGCTTATTTATTATATCACACACCCTTCTACCTGTCAACCCCCTTTTTGTGAACTTTTTGTAAAGACAAGAAATATTTTTTTTGGCAAACTACGTCTTTGATGAAGAGAAAAATCCTTCTTTCATCAGAAAAACAATCCGCCCGGGAAAAGGACGGATCGCTGTGTTATAGTTAGGTTATAATAGTTAAAATAAATATTATTTTCACTGGTTGCCGGCACTTAGTCAGTAATGATTTTCTCTCCTAATAAAAATGTCATTATATTCAATAAGAGAGAAAGAGAGAAGTTTGCAACTCGAAAATCTTTTTTTACGAGGCGTTGAAGGTCAGGGTTTATCCCATTTGTTCAACATTTTCCCATTTCAACGCTAAAAATCGTCAATCCTCTATTTCGGAAAGTAAATTTTCAACGCAGGAGATCTTTGCGCAAAGACAAAACATATCCATAGCGACTTTCAACTCCTCTTCCGGAGGATAAGTCGGAGCTATTCTGATATTTCTGTCTCTCGGATCGATTCCGTAAGGAAACGTCGCTCCCGCGGGAGTCATTTTCACGCCGGCGTCTTTTAACAGCTGAACCGTTCTTTTTGCGCAGCCATCCATCAAATCGACACTGACAAAATACCCTCCTTTCGGTTCGGTCCATTCCGCGATTCCCAAATCTTTTATTGTCGAAAGAGCGGAAAGAACTATATCGAAACGCGGCTTTAAGATATTCGCATGAAGTTTCATATGAGCTTTTAAGCCCTCAAAATTTTTAAAATATCGTATATGACGCAATTGGTTTATTTTGTTCGGGCCTATTGTTTGAGCGGACATCTGATTCATTATAAGCTCAATATTGTTTCTGCTAGCTCCCATTGCGGCGAGACCTCCGCCGGGAAAGGTAATTTTCGATGTCGAAGTATATGTAAAGAGCATATCCTCCTTGCCGTTTCTTTTCAATTCGTCCATCAAATTAAGAAGTCTGGGAGCTCCCTCTTCAAGCTCGTGAACCGCGTAAGCGTTATCCCAGAAAATACGGAAATCCGGGGCTTTCGGAGTCAAAGCCGAGAAACGACGGACTACGGCGTCCGAATAAACTTTGCCCTCAGGATTAGAAAAACGAGGAACGCACCATATGCCTTTTATACTCTCGTCCTTTGAAACATATTCCTCAACCAAATCCATATCCGGCCCCTCATTAGTGGTCGGAATATTAATCATATTTATACCGAAATTCTGACAGATAAAAAAATGTCTGTCATAACCGGGAACCGGGCAAAGAAAACTGATCTTTTTTTCTCTGCCCCACGGACGCTCCGAACCGTAAACGCCGAAAAGCATCGCTCTGGAAACCGTATCGTACATCATATTGAGACTGCTGCTGTCTCCGACGATAGTTTCATTTCCCTCAACACCGAGAACCTGAGCGAAAAGTTCTCTGGCTTCCCTTATTCCTTCAAGGCCTCCGTAATTGCGGCAATCAACATTATCCTCGGTAAAACATTCGCTCGATTTCTTTACGATGCCGAGAACCCCCTCTGACAGATCAAGCTGTTCGGCGGACGGCTTTCCTCTCGACATATCCAAAGACAAATGTTTATCCATATACGCCGAATATTCCTTTGCCAACTCGTCGTGAAGTCTTTTTAATTCCTCTTTTGAAAGCTCTTGTAACATTTTGAGCATATTTCTCCCTCTTTTTGAAAATTAAAACTCCGCGTTTCCGACAGTTCTCGGAAACGGTATTACATCACGGATATTTCCCATCCCTGTTAAATACATAAGAAGTCTCTCAAAACCCAAACCGTATCCGGCGTGTTTCACGCTTCCGTAACGGCGAAGATCGGAATACCACCAATAATCTTCTTCTTTGAGCCCGTTTCTTTCAAGCGTCGCTTTGTAATAATCAAGACGTTCTTCTCTTTGACTTCCTCCGATAATTTCCCCGACTCCGGGCACGAGCATATCCATCGCGGCGACCGTCTTTTCGTCGTCGTTAAGACGCATATAAAAAGCCTTTATCTCTTTCGGGTAATCTATAACGAAAACCGGCTTTTTAAAAACTTTTTCGGCGAGATATCTCTCATGTTCCGTTTGGAGATCCGCTCCCCAATAAACTGGATATGTGAAATTCGAATTTTCTTTTTCGAGAACTTTTATCGCGTCAGTATACGTGATACAGCCGAAATCCGAATTGACAAGAGCCGTCAATCTCTCTAAAAGCCCTTTATCGACGAAGCTGTTAAAAAAGTTCATTTCTTCGGGACATTTTTCCAAAACCTCCCGGATAACGAATTTTATCATATCCTCGGCCAAAGCCATATCGTCTCCGAGATCGGCGAAAGCTATCTCCGGTTCTATCATCCAAAATTCCGCGGCGTGCCGAGTCGTATTCGAGTTTTCCGCCCTGAAAGTCGGGCCGAAAGTATAAACATTTGAAAACGCGAGAGCGAACGTCTCGGCGTTCAACTGTCCGGAAACTGTCAAATTAGAACTCTTTCCGAAAAAATCTTTCGCAAAATCAACTTCTCCCGTTTCTGTTCTCGGAATATTTTCAAGATCGAGCGTCGTAACTCTGAACTGCTCTCCCGCTCCCTCGCAATCGCTTCCCGTTATCAAGGGAGTATGAACGTACACAAAATTTCTTTCGTTAAAAAATTTGTGAATCGCGTAGGCCGCGACGGAACGAACCCGAAATACCGCGGAGAAAGTGTTTGTTCTCGGCCTCAGGTGAGCTATTTCTCTCAAAAACTCAAAGGAATGTCTTTTTTTCTGCAACGGATAATCCGAAGTGGAAAGACCCTCAATCTCTATTTTTTCCGCCTGTATCTCAAAAGGTTGCTTCATCTCCGGAGTGGAGCGAACTTTTCCGCTGACCCTTATGGCGGATCCGACGTTAAGCTTTGTTATCTCTTTGTAATTTTCCACGACCCCGTTCTCAAAAACTATCTGAGTATTCTTAAAACACGAACCGTCGTTTATCTCTATAAATCCAAAATTTTTAGAGTCTCTCAGCGTTCTGACCCAACCGGCGACCGTTATCTCCTTTCCGTCGAAAGAGGCGATGTCGGAAAAAACTGTTTTTAATTCTGTCCTCTTCATGAATCTTCTCCTTTTACGCGGATTTAACTTATACATTGTAAGTATAGCACATATTTTTTTTCTTATCAATCATTTTGAATAATATTTCAAAAAAAAGTGCGATAATATTAATTCCTTGCAAGCACAAATTCAGAAGAAACATCTTTTTCTATATTTTGTCTTCCGCTTAAAAACTCGAACACTCTCACGCAATTATCTTGAAAACTCCGTATTTCCCCAACGCCAAAACGATTAAAAAAATAAAAAAATATTTTTATCGTTTGTTTTTTCAATTTTTTATCCTTCTTCCGATAATTATTAGTTTTTAAATAAGCTCTCGAAGACTCAAAGAAATAGGGGGTCTCTTTAAAAACTCTTCAAAAAGATAAAAATAAATAAAACCGAATCAGATATTTAAAGACGTTAAAGGAGATGTATGCTCTAAGTGACTTCTTAATCATGGTTTTTGTCATGGTTAGTGAAGCAGTCACTTAGAGCATTTTCATTTCAGGA
>CAJFPG010000165.1 GCA_904398665.1 Candidatus Geddesella stercoravicola
CAAAACAAAAAGAGAGAAAACGCATACGGCAAAAATAGTTATAACTTTTTTCATTCTACCCGTATTACTCCTTTTTCCGTAACAATAATATCAACACGAATATCAAAAACGTCGGACGGAATTTTATCCGAAATAAAATCGTTTAAGCACAACCCTATCTTCACCCCGCCGAAAAGAGCGAGAAATCGATCGTAATATCCTCCGCCGTATCCTATTCTGTATCCGTTTCTGTCAAAAGACAAAGCGGGGACAATACATACATCATTACCAATTTTTCGTCTCTCGCTTATATTTATATCTTTTATCTCATATTTTTCGGTTTCCTTAGGCTCTCGTACGGAAAAATTCCCGACGGAAAGAGAAGTCAGTTCGACAGTCTTGAAAAAATCCATTTTTCCGTTCCCAAATGTCTTTGGAAAATATACAGACTTTTCATCGGAAATAAAACGTGAGAAAATCGTATCGGTAGAAATTTCGAATTTAGTAGAAGCAAAAAGCAATAGATTACTCGCGTTTTTAAACTCCGGCAAAATAAACAAATTTCTGTAAATTCCCGCTTCCGCTTCCCTTTTTCGAGACAAATAATCACTCTCTCGCCTTTTTTCAAGGAAAAAACGACGAAGGGTCTGTTTCGAGCAAGCTATCGAATCAAAACCTGATATCATTTTTTATTTTTTTCACCGCATCTTTACCGCAAAGCTCTTCGATGATAGCGAAAGAAAACTCAAAAACGGAGCCGGCGCCGTTCGCGGTGATAGCTTTCCCGTCAACAACCGCTTTTTTGGCGACTATTTTAGCGCCCAAAAGATATTTTTCAAATCCCGGGTAACACGTCGCTTTCTTCCCTTCAAGAACGCTTCTCTTCCCGATTATAGAGGGAGCCGCGCAAATCGCCGCGAAATATCTGTTTTTGTCTCTCGTATAATTTATAATATCGTCTATACGAATAAACTCGTCCAGATTGTCAACGCCCTGCTTCCCTCCCGGCAAAACAAGCATCTCCATTTCTTCAAGAACCATTTCCTTTTCAGTAATATCGCAATTTATCGAAATTCCATGGCTTCCTTTAACTGTTTTATCCTCGGTTATCGAGACAAGTTGAACCGACAAATTCGCTCTTTTCAACATATCGAACGTTACAAGCGCCTCGGTTTCCTCAAACCCTTCCGCGAGTAAAATATAAATCATTAAAAACAACTCCTTTAAAAATCTTGATTAAAATATTAATTAAATACCAATTAAGATATCATATATTATAATTACATAAATAGTAAAACAGTTAAAAGAAGTATATAGCAGATAACTTTGAGTTTATCTTTTGTCGAGATCGTAGCCCTATAAATTTTTCAACTATCTTTTCTGACAACGATAGTAACGTCAACTAAGGACGAAGATATTAAATTTTAATTTTAATTTTAATTTTAATTTAAATTATCTTAATCTTAATCCTCTTTCAATATTTCAATCAAAAATATTGATTAAAATTTAAAAAATTATCAATAAAAACATCGGAATACTCTCCGCGATTTGCGGAATATACCATCGCAAGAGGCCGACCGCTCCCGGGATTTGCCGGTAAAGTGAGATATGTTCTCCCTTCCCGAGAAAGAGATTTTGCAACCGATAACAAATCGTATCCGAACGGTTCCGAGACAATCCGCTTACCGTTCTCTTGTGAGAAAAAAGCATAACTATCTCCGTCTGAAAAAAGACCTCCGCCGAAATATTCCTTCTCCTTTATCGCCGCTTTAAAAAGCTTTTCGTCTTTATAAACTTCATTATCCGCCTTTGAAAGAAGATATTTATCATATACCTCAGAAGAAAATTCAATCTTTTTAACTTTATCGAGAAAATCTTGATTTTGGCTTTCAAATACTTTATATTCCGAAAAAGAACAAGGATAGAACTCCAAGGCGGAATAAAAATCAAAAAGAGAGAGCTCGGAAGGAAATAAGAAAACAGGGTTATTTGAACTCTTCAAAAAAGAAGAAATCAAAAAAGACGAAAGTCCATTGCCACGAAATTCTTTTCGAGTGACAACATAACTCATAACTGACGCGTCGACAAAACCCCTTCTCAAACTTTTGACATGTACGGGGAAAACGCAAAAGGCAGAAAGGGGAAGAAGCTCATTTTCACCGAAAAGAGCCACAATATTTTTCTTGTCGATATATCCCCATTCAAAAAGCTTAGACATGTATATGAAATCATCGCCAAAAGGCTCAAACATCATTCTCGAAAATATTTTCTCGTCCGCAAGTCCGTAAGAGATTCTCAAATCAGAGCTTAGCATTATATTTTACCAATAAATCGGGATGGTAGCTTAGTTTCGCTTTTCTCAGACCCTCGTCTCCCATGTCCTCTTCTCTGTTTATGTACGTATATTCCGAAAGTCTTAACGCAAATTCCATATTCACTGTTTGATACGCGCCCGGATAATCTGACAACGCTTTTTCAAAATGAGTTATAAAAGTATTATCATTCAAACGACTTCCCACGGTAAATGATACGGCTCTGCCGCGAACCCTGAGAAGGATGCCGAAGAGTTCCAGTTTATCATAATTTGAAAAAGCCGTTTTAATGGCGCAGCTATCGCCGCAAGAATTTCCCGTTCCAAGCCTATTTTCCCCGCACCAGATTTCGTTTATCTCTATACATTCGGACATATTTTTTTCTGATATAACCTCAACCTGATAATCGGGATAAAGTTTTTTAAAACGATTCACAAAATTTTTCTTGGAGTGATACTTTTTCCCCGATAAATTAGCGAGAGCTTCCCTTTCATAAATATAATCGAAACCGTTTCTGTTCTCAAAAAACCGAAACTCGAAACCGGTCGCTTCAATTCTCTTCTTTGTCGACTCAGTAATAGATACGATATTAAAACCCACGCCGTTTTCCGCCGCGTCATCTATTATATTTTCAATCGCTTTTCTATAATCCCCGCCGCCAAGAGGAGGAAAATAGAAAAAAGTTTTTGTTTTTTTATCTTTTCCTCTCAAATACAGAAAATCGTCTTTTTCAGAGATAAAAAAACCGGAATTGACTCCCCAACAAAACATATCCGCGAAACACGTCTCAGTACCGCCATAGCCGTTTTCTCTCGCCTGTTTCTCAAAAAAAGTTTTATCATCAACAGATATAAGCCTGAAATCCATATTAATTTATACCCCGAGTATCTTTTCAATCTCCGAAAAAATAATTTCGTTTATCTCTTCTCTTGTTTTCATTTTTCCGTCTCTCACGCACTCGACCCTGACGACTCCGAGACGAGGGAAAAGTTCTTTTGCCGTATCGTAACATATTTTCATATATTCTCCATCACGTTCATGAATATCCTTTTTTGCCTCGTCTCCAAAATATCTTTTTTCTACATTTTCCGAGCTGACGTCAGGAGGAACATCAAGGAAAAAAGATAAAGTAGGAACAGGAATCCCGAGTTTTTTATACTCAAAATCATAAAGCCAATCTATATAGCTTTTCCTCTCCTCAATCGAAAGTTTTGACGCTTGATGAATTATATTCGAAAGCACATACCTATCTGAAATTATTACGGTGCCTTCCTTATAAGGCTTTTCCCAATTTTTCTTATAAGAAGCAAAACGATCCACTGCAAATAAAGCGGAAGCCGCGTATGCGGAAACGTCACTCGGTTTACGTCCGAGTTCCCCTTCAAGATACATTTTAACGGGGCCGGAGGAACGGGAGGAATAATTCGGAAAGCTTATAGTCATAACCGAATATCCCTTATCTTCAAGTTTTTCTTTTAAAAGAGCAAGCTGCGTGGCTTTACCGCTGCCGTCGGTGCCTTCTATCGTAAATAAATACATAAAACATCCTCATAAATTTTTAAATTTTTCTCTGACTTTTGTAACCATGCCGCAGGACATTTTCCCCTCAGTACAAGGACCGGAGAGACAGGAAGGTCCGGCGTTCTCAAAAATTTGAGGAGCGGCCGAACGACATAATTTAAGCATTTTCGTAGCCAAGTCTCTTATCTCCCATTGCGCTCTGTTACAACAACGATGAGCGAAAAAATTCATAAGACTTCTGGCGTTCATTGTCATTATCATCTTTGTGGACGCGGCGTTCGGTAAAACAAACCGGGCGTCTTCAAGAACCGCCTTTTCCGCTTTTTTGTCCGCGTCGCTTTCCGAGACACCGGAAGAAAGAAGACGACTTTTTTCTTCCTCTTTCAATGCTTCGGCAATCTTATCATACGCTTTTTGACATGCTTCCATATGAGAAATAAAAGCTTCAAGAGCTTTTTCATTACGTTCTATTCTCGGGGGGATGATATACTCAAACTGATTGCTTCGAACATACCTCTGGCTTTGAACGCTGAAAGACGCTATTCTGTGCCTTGTAATCTGAGCCAAAAGAGCTCTTGAAACATTTTCTATCCCGAATGTAAAAGAAGCGTGTTCTATCGGACTTTCATGTCCCATATCCACCAACATTTTTATAAAATCCGCAGTTTTATCCTCGCTCTGTTTTTCCACAAGGTCCTCTATTCCTGACGAAGAATAGCAAAGCTTAGCGGCGGAAGCGACAACCCGCTGTGGGTCGTATGAAGTTGAAAGAAGAATAACTTTCGGCTCAATTCTGATTCCCATTTTCATCCCTCCGAAACCATTATTACCCATTTATCTCATTCAATATTTTCTTAATATAAAATCCAAATCAAACGCTAAGATTAAATCAAACCCTAAGGCAAAGAAAATGTCTTATTATTTTTCATAATTTCATTTCAAATAAAAAAGAAACGAAAAAATAAAAATAGACGCAATCAATAAATAAAAAAGCAGAAAGAAAAGAATAAGAATAAGAATAAAAATAAAAAAAATTCAAAACAACAAAACACAACAAAATCTCAGAAAAAAACATTGACAGCGGTCAAACAAAAATATCGTTTCAGTTGTTTTTATCCCATAGGGATATTATATCATATAATATATCTTTTTTCAAGACGTTTAAAGTTAAATAAAACGTACGAAACAATCAAAAAATTAAAAACTCGAAAAAATAAAGGCCAACGAAAAATCCGTTTGGCCTTTATACAACAATGCTATAAGCTTTCAAAAGGAAATCAACCCAATAAACAAAAATAAAAATATAATAAAAAATAAATTTATATATTAATACGCGTTTTTATATTCTATTTACTTCTATTTACCTATATTTCCGTATTATGTTATTTTTAATAACTTTTTACCTTATTACGTAATTACTATAAAATCCCGTAAGCGTAAAAATCTCGTACACGAAAAAGAGATATCAGTCTTCAATAAAAGGAATCTCCGTCATTCTAAGCTTTGAACATCCGTAAGGATAAAGTTCAATATCCTCCATCCCTCCTATCGGCAAACGCGACCTGGGAGTCTTAGCGCAAACGGAATCGTATCCCTCCTCAAAACCCCAATCTATTTTCCGAACCTTTGATTTTATAACAACCGGAGGGTTATCCGATGAAAAGGGAAAATCCCCGACCCCTCTTTTATCTACTTTTAAGGAATCTTTCGCGTACGAGTAATTCCAATCGGATAACGGAAAATATTCATAATCGCAATAAGGATATTTTCTCTCTACCCCGCAATCTTCATACTCGTACATCTTTTTACCGTATTTTATCGGAACAGAAAAAACAAGAGAACCCCATTTTACAATATTCAAGTCATAAGGTCTTTTCTCAAAAAACGGCGTAATCAGAAACTCTATATTCAAACAAATTTCTTCTCCCTTTCTTATATCGAAAGACAATTCCTTTCCTTCAAACGCAAAACCGTTGACTATCGTCTTTTTGGAAAAAGAAGGAATCCGTATTTTAAATATAAAATCATTTCGAGCGGATATGGTATATTTAAATTTATTATCAAACGGATAATTAGTCTCAATTTTTATATGCCCGTTTTCCGCATTTAACTCGGACGGTATCGGAAGAACATTTATAACAACGCCGTTTTTATGCATAAACGCCGAAAGAACGAATTTCGGCCACCCCTGATTAAAATTCGCCGTACAACATCCGTAATTCGGCTCTAACCCAAACAAATGAGCCTCTCTGTTAACAGTTCCGAATATCGGATTACATAAAAATCTACGACATTCTATTTGATTACTGAGCTGAACATATTGATGAGCCCACATATCGTCGCTGAAAGCGGCGGGTAAAGCGTTAAAAGCTGTGATTTCAAGCCTTTCAGCCCATATATCCTGTCCGGTATAAGCATACAGCAACTCATAGGAATACATAAGCTCTACAATCGAACAAAGCTCGGTTCCATGTATCGGACTTAATCCGGCGAGATGTTCGTCTCCCGTAAAAGTCGCAACGGGAGTCCCGTTATACAGTCTTAATATCTCATAAAGTTTATCCGCCTCGCCCAAATATTCCGAACCTAAAAGCTCATGGGAGACAGCTTCCGATTTAAGCTGCATAGCTATATTAACTATATGAGTCTCTCCCATTGTATTATTGAAAACCGGAATCTTCCATAAATGAGAGACCGAATTATAATCTAAGCCCTGTTTTTTCAAAAGAACGGCGAGTTTTGTTATCCAATCGTCCGAATATCTCTCTTTCAAAAAATTCAGAGCGATAAAACACTCAAACCAACGCCACTTCCCCCAACGAAAAAGTTCTATTTCGCCAGAAGACAATAAATCATAATAATTTTTCAACGTGCGATAAATTACGGAAGGAACTCTCTCGTCACCGGAGGATTCATAATATACGACAAGAACCTTAGTTATTAAAAAAACCGCCCAAGTATCGTATTCCTTTCTATCCGATTCCTCGCAGGGACAAATCCAACCATCTGGCTTTTGTCGTGAAATAATCGCGTCTATATATCTTTTCGCGCGCTTAATCATATCCTCGTTTTCAAGCAAATACGCCAAAGGAATAAACCCGTCAAGCCAATAAGGAACTCTCTCCCAACCGTCATAATTCCCGCCTATCCACGAACTGTCTCTGACATCTCTCCATATTTTATCAAGATTTCCTCCCAGACCTTCGGCCTGAATTTCAAGTTGCCTTTTGAGCCATCCTTTCGGTTTAATTTCCTTTGAGGTATATAAATCCCATTTTTTCACAAGAAAAAACCTCCCTTAAAAACGAATGTTTACTATAACTATATATATCTATAATATCACAAATTTTATCACGAAAAAATTGTTAAAATCACAAAAAATATTGACAATATCACAAATACATTATATAATAAACACGGTGATAACATGAAAGGGATAGATTTAGAAAAACCAATTTTTTATCAAAACGCATCGTTAAGATTTTTTGATAAAAACGAAAAACATATTACTCGAATCTGCGAAACCGACGTTCTTCTTTTGGTTTTTGACGGAACTCTTAGATTCTCGGAAGACGATAAAAAATATGAAGTTGTCCCGGGAATGTACCATATCCAAAGACAAGGAACCTATCAGACAGGGTATGACGTCAGCGATTCCCCGAAATATTTGTTCGTACACTTTAAAGGAATCTGGACGGAGAATGAAAAAAATCTCCCGTTTCAGGGAAGTTTTGAATATAAAAAACTAAAATCCCTAATGGAAGATTTAGACAAAATGTCTCATGAAAATTATACTTATACCGAACAATGCGCTAAATTTTTTGAATTATTATCAATTCTATATAACAGAGGGAAAAATGAACAAGCAATTACCGAGGCCGACAATATCGCAAATTTCATAAAAGAAAACTATCTTAATAATATATCGCTCGAAACTCTATGCAAAAAATTTCATTTCAGCAAAAATCATGTAATCAATATCTTTAAGGAAAAATATAAAAAAACCCCGGTTGAATATATAAACGAACTAAAAATAAAAAGAACGGAGTATCTTCTGGAAGTGACTTCGGATAAAGTCGATAATATAGCTTATAGAAGCGGATTTAACAACTATTCTCATTTTTATAGGCTATTTTTTAGAAAAAACAATCTGTCGCCTACAGAATGGAGAGATAAAAAGCGACACGATTTTAAAATTTAAATCTTATAAACAATATTCTATAAAATATGATTTTAAAATAAAAATCATATTTCAAAATTTAATTTAAATAACTAAAATTTTATTTATAGATAACTAAGATTCCATAAAAATTAGAACACAAATTTCTTTTAAATAAATAAAAATAAAGAAAAAAAACAGCAAATTTTAAATAGAAGAAAGACACGAACTTAAAAAAACTATTTTCTTCCTCTTATCGTAGGCTTCCAACCGTCTATACCGGAACGCTGTAAAGCTCCGAATATCCGTTTTTTTACCCCGATATAATCTTTTTCTAAATTGCAAAGAAGCATTTTCATCGCCTGACGCTGAGTTTCTCCGTCGGCGGGACATGGATTTAAAGCGACGGGAAGAGAATTTCTTTTTACACACGAAACAATTTCCCTTTCTCTCGCGTAAATTAACGGTCTAATAACAGTAACGTCTTTTTTAGAAAGATAAGTAACGGGAGAAAAACAACCTATTCTACCCTCATGTATAAGATTCATCATAAACGTCTCAATAACGTCGTCCGCATGGTGTCCGAGAGCTATCTTATTCGCGCCTATTGATACAGCGGCGTTATTTAAAGCTCCTCTTCTCAAAAGAGCGCACAAAGAACAAGGATTTTCTTCTTTACGGATATCAAAAACAACCTTATAAATATTTGTCTCTTTAACGATTAAATCAATCCCCATTTTTTCGGAGAACTCCGTCACGGGAGAGAAATCAAACCCATCAATTCCCAAATCCAACATAATTCCGGTAAGTCTGAATTTTTTAGGATAAAATGATTGAAGACAACTCAAAGCCGCGAGCAACGTGACGGAATCTTTTCCGCCGGAGACCCCAACCGCTATATGATCACCGGATTCAATCATCCCATAATCCTCAACCGCCCGTCTCAAAGGACTTAAAATCTTATTCATAAAAACCTTTCAATATTTTAATATATTTATATATTTTTAAAGGGATGCGAAAGCATCCCTTAACATCTTCTTACAGAGCGGCTTTTGCTTTTGCCACGAGAGACGCGAAAGCGTCCGGATCAGACACCGCAAGTTCCGCTAAAATTTTTCTATTGAGATTAATATTAGCTTTTTTAAGACCATACATAAAGCGGGAATAATTTATTCCGTTCACTTTGGCCTGAGCCGAGATTCTTGTTATCCAAAGAGATCTGAATTCTCTCTTTTTCTGTTTTCTTCCAATATAAGCGTAAGTCAGAGATTTCATCACAGCCTCGTTAGCCGTTCTGAACAGTTTTGATTTACCGCCGAAATATCCTTTTGCGAGCTTTAAAACTTTTTTATGTCTTTTATGGGTCATTACGGCCCCTTTTACTCTTGCCATCTTTTATTTCCTCCAAACATTGATTTATGAATAGGGCAGTAATTTCTTTACGGTCGCCTCGTTAGCGGAAGACGCGTAACCCGGCTTACGAAGACCTCTCTTCATCTTGGTTGATTTCTTTGTGAGTATATGTCTTCTTTTAGCGTGATTCATTTTTACTTTTCCGCCTTTTGTAATCTTAAACCTTTTGGCGGCACCTCTGTGTGACTTTAATTTAGGCATCTTATTCTATCTCCTTTGCTGTTTTTTATGGCGTTTTTTTTACTTAGAAGCCTTTGGAGCAAGCACCATGATGATATTACGGCCGTCAAGTTTCGCCTGTTTTTCAATAACGGCAAGTTCCTCGCAACCGTCGGAAAAACGCTTCATCATTTCAAGCCCAAGCTCGGGACGGGTTATCTCTCTTCCTCTGAAACGTAAAGAGACCTTCACTTTGTCTCCGCCTTTAAGAAATTTCAAGGCGTGATTAAGTTTCGTATTGAAATCGTTGGTCTCAATACGAATACTGAGCTGAATTTCCTTAACGGAAAACGTTTTTTGATTTTTTTTCGCTTCCTTTTCCCGTTTCGCCTGCTCAAAACAATATTTGCTGTAATCCATTATTTTACAGACGGGAGGATTTGCCATAGGCGCGATTTTCACAAGATCGAGCCCTTTCCCGTTCGCAAGACTCAACGCGTCTTTCGCCGAATATATGCCCAACTGGACTCCATCGGACCCTATAAGACGAACCTGATTGTCGCGAATATCCTCATTCAGCTGTATGCCGTTAGACTTTATAAAGAACACCTCCGAAAAATTAATAAAAAGAAAAAGTGACTAACATCGTTAATCACTTCAATAAACATAGTTATCGCGTAGGATAATTATAATATTGACCGAACGGCGCGATTGCCGCAGGGTGAGAAACGAGTTCTTCTTTGTTAGCGTATTATAACATAATTTCAGGCCGATGTCAAGAGATTTTCGCGGACAAAGCCTCAATTACGGGGGCAGAAGGCTTAAATGTTAGAATTTTGTCACATTTATTATTAATGTCACGATATCTGAGATAATAAACGTCGAGCGTTGTTTCCGCGAGATAGAATTTATCGAGCTTATTTTTTCTCTCCTGGTCCATTTGAAGAGCGGAAAGAGGACCGAAATCCAAAATATCTTTATAGTCGACAGCGAACAGAATAACATCTTTACTACCCACAATCTGATGAATAAGAAAATGATCTCGACTGAAAGTATATACGTACTCATAAAAAGTTTTTCTCAAAATAAAATAAATTCCAACGCCCGCCGCCAGTAGAATAATAAGCTGATACAACCATATAAAACTCTGCACGTTCAAAACATGCAAAACAATAGCCGCGACTATCGCCGCCGCAGCGATAAGAATTATTCCTAAAAAACCGTAAAGTCGGCTTTTCGCGCTTATTCTTTTCTCATTACTTTTAACAGCCATAATAATACCTCGCTATCACTCACTGTAAATCATAATTTAAACCGTTTTAATAAAAAAATTTAATAACTATACTATTCAAAAAAGCCAAGACTACATGTCAAAATCACTAAATACATTCAGGTATAAATCTACCGATAATAGAAGCGACGTCAGATGGAGTATACCCTCTTAAACCCTTTTTTTCAGTCAAAAACTCAGACGCACGCCCTTGGCAAAAAACACCGCAAACAGCGGCGCCCTCAGCGGAAAAGCCCGACGCCAGAAGTCCGGCGATGAATCCGGAGAGAACATCTCCGCTTCCTCCCTTAGCTAACCCGCTGTTTCCCGATTTCGAAACCCAAAGTCTTCCGTCCGGTGAGGCTATCACGGTATGATGTCCCTTCAACAGCAAAACACATTGATATTTTTCAGCGAAATTTCGAGCTATACCGAAACGGTTCGACTCGACATCGGAAACCGTTTTTCGTATAAGCCTCGCCATTTCAAGAGGATGAGGAGTTAAAATCTTAGGGGAGTCATTTAAACAAAGAAGAGAAATATCGTCGGCCAAAACATTAAGAGCATCGGCGTCAAGCAGCGTCGGCAAGTTTTTTTCGAGCTGACGTCTAACCTCTTCTTTGTTTTTCGTAAGTCCGCAACCAACTAAAACAGCGGTTTCTCTACCGGAAGAAGAGGGATAAATTGCCTCGGGCACCTGAGACTGCAAAAGTTTTTTTACGTTTTCAGTATTCTCCACAGTGCAAAGACCCACTCCCGAAACCAAGGCGGCTTTCAATGCTAAAAGCGCTGCTCCCGGCATATTCTCCGAGCCGCAAGAAAGGCAAAGAGTTCCAAAAGTTCCCTTATTTGAGTTCTCAGGTCGACTCGGAACAAAGTCCTTTACCGTGGATTCGGTGATTATCTCCGCTTCAAAACCCGATTCCTCAATTATATCGTTCGGAATTCCTATATCCGCCACAATAATTTTTCCGCAGAAATCCTTCGCCGGATAAAGATAATGACATGGTTTAGCCGCCCCGAAAGTTACGGTAACATCCGCGACATGAACCCCCTCTGATATACTTCCGTCGTCGGACCGAACCCCGGAAGGAACATCGCAAGCGACGGTAAAACACTTTATGTAAGATAGTAATTTTTTCGCGTTTTCAGGAAGATTTCCTGAGAAACCCGTTCCGAAAATACAATCCGCGGCAAAATCAGCTTCCGAAATAACTTCTCTTATTCTCGATTCGTTAATTGAGGAGTAAAACAAAACGTCAATTCCTTCTTTAAGCCTGTCAAAATAATATTGACTATCGACCGAAAGAGGTTTATTATCAGAAAAAATAACAGAAACAAGACAGCCTTTTTCAAACAACATCGAAGCGAGGCAAACCCCATCTCCTCCATTATTTCCGCTTCCGCACAAAATAACCGCCTTTTTTCCCTTAACAGTCCCGAACTCCGAAAGCAATGCTCTCGCAGCGTTTTCCATAAGTTTGACAGAGGGCACTATCCTTTCATGAGTAAGCTTATCCGCCGTTTTCATTTGTCCGGAAGACATAATATACTCCCGTTCGCTTAATCCCGTATAGACAACGGAAGAAATTACCGTCGCCGTGGCGTAATTGCCCGAATGGGAAATCGAGAGCTCAAAATCGGAAGAAGACATATAAGCCAATCTTCCGACAGGATGTATATAAGGCTTTCCCTTGTCGTCATGAAGAATCTCTATATCACGAAACCCGAAATTTGAAAAGCCGGTTCCGAGAGCTTTGGAAAACGCCTCTTTCGCACAAAACATTCCCGCCGCGCTCTCCTCCGCTTTCCCCTTATTCTCAATATAAGATATCTCATTTTCGGTAAAACAACGTTTTAAAAAAGCATCGCTTTTTTTCAACAAATCTCCGATTCTCGCAATTTCTTCGATATCGGTGCCAACTTTATATTTCATATTACAGACCCGTACCTAACCTGCAATACTTTTGCATATCGGTAAGAATTCTATCGTCAGGCTCAAAAATCATAAAAACTTTGCCGAACGTTCTATGTCCCAAAACAGCGAAGCAAACCTTATTTTCCGAGATTTTGGAATGCGACGAGAAATCAAATCTCTTATCGAATTTTTGATTTTTATACCGTTCTTTTATATCGGGAGAATATTCCCCAAAGACCTCAAAATCTCTGACTTTGAAAGTAATCATTCTTTTTCTCTCGGATTTTGTGTAGATACAATCCACGTCAAACTCTCCGTTAATGTAAGAATACTCAAATTCTCGATTGAACCTCATAAACTGCTTGTACCCCACATAAACGATACCGATAATAGCAAAAATACCGAGAACTCTTCCTAAAAAATTAGGAAACAAAATGAAGGATAACAGCATATACGCGACGCCTGAAAGCGCGACACAACCCAAGAAAATAAGAGCTTGAATCATATAATCAACCGGTTGCTTACAGCGTTTAAAAAGTTGTTCGTAAAAAACGTCCATTTTACTCTCCTCAATGCTCAAGATAATTCTTTATCAGAGTCTGCATCAGCTCGTCACGGTCAATTTTACAGATAAGACTTCTCGCGTTTTTATGATTTGTAATATAAGTCGGATCCTCGGATATTATATATCCCACAATCTGATTTATCGGATTATATCCCTGCTCAACAAGCGCGTCGTAAACCGCCGTCAAGATTTTTTTCATTTCTCGTTCCTTGTTGTTTTTAAGGGAGAACCGAATAGTGTTGTTCATAAAAAGCTCCTTTCGATAAAAATTTACTGTCTCAATATTATATCTTTTTCTTTAAGAGCGTCAAGTATTTTTACGATAAAAGCGTCAACCTCTTCGTCAGAGAACGTCCCGTCCTCTTTTCTGAAAACAAGAGCGTAAGCCAGGCTCTTATACCCGTCGGCGACCTGTTTTCCGGTATATACGTCAAAGAGCTTCACGCTTTCAAGATTTTTTCCCCCCGCCTTTACGATAATATTCTCAATTTCTGAATTATAAACCTCGTTTTTACAGAGAAGGCCGAGATCTCTGGTAGAGGCCGGATGCTTCGGCAACGGCTTATACATCTTTACCTCTCCCATAGAAGAATAAAGAACGTCAAGAGATATTTCGGCGCAATAAACATTCTGCCCTATCTCATAATTTTCAGAAACCGTCGGATGTATTTCTCCAAAAATTCCGAGACGCTTTCCGTCAGAGAAAACTTCCGCGCATCTTCCCGGGTGATAAGACGGATTATCAGAACACGGAAGATAAGAAACCGATTTAATATTCATTTCCGAAACGACGTTTTCTATCATCCCTTTGAGAGTGAAAAAATCAGAATCTCCGGAAGTATCGTAGAAACCTATGGTTACGATAATTTTCTCTTCCGGAAGAGTAGTATCGGAAGTTTTTACAAAAACCTTTCCCAATTCGTACAAAAACGCCTCGGGATTACGATTGTTATAGTTTCTTGAAAGAACTTCGAGCATTGAAGGCAAAACCGTCGTTCTCATAATAGCCGAATCTTCCCCGAGAGGATTGGATATTTTTAAACAGTTTCTTTTAACGTCGTCTTCCGAAAGTCTTATTTTATCAAAAGATTTTGTTCCCGTAAAAGTATAGGTATAAATTTCGTCAAGGCCCGAAGCCCTTAAAACATCGTTAAGCTTTATCTCAAATTTCTGCTTGTCAGTGTATCCGCCGCCCGACATATCGCTCTTGAAGCTTTCGGGTTTTATATTATCGTAACCGTAAATTCTCGCGATTTCCTCCGACAAATCGTATTTATCGCTCACATCGGAACGAAACGACGGGACGACGACGTCTTCCCCCGACATCTCAAAACCGAGAGAGAGTAAGATATTTATCATAGCGTCTTTCGTTAAATTCGTGTTGATATACTTATTTATCCAATCGGAATCGAGAAAAATTTTCTTCGCCTTTTTCTCCGTGCTATCCACGTCGATAAGCTCTCCTATAACGTCTCCCGCGTCAAGCATAGAGACAAGTTGGCAGGCCCTGTCAAGAGCCTCAACGGTCATCGACGGGTCAATATTTTTCTCATAGCGGGAAGAAGCGTCCGTTCTCTTGCCCAAAGCCTTTGAGGTTCTTCTTATCGAAGGTCCAAAGAAATTCGCGGATTCAAAAACTACCGTTTTTGTGTTTTCCGTAATCTCACTGTTCTCTCCGCCCATTATTCCCGCGAGAGCGATTGGTTTCTCGCGGTCCGCGATAACAAGCATTTCAGGGTTAAGAGAGATTTCTTCACCGTCAAGAGTTTTAACGCTCTTACTGTCTCCCGCCCTTCGAACAATTATCTCTCCGCCGGAAACGCAAGAATAATCAAAAGCGTGCATCGGCTGCCCGTACTCTAACATAACGTAATTCGTAATATCGACTATATTATTTATAGACCTGATACCGCTGTTTCTGAGTCTCTCGACCAACCACAAAGGAGAAGAAGCTATTCTCACGTTTTTTACGACCCTCGCGGAATATCTCGGACAAAGATCAGAATCTTTCACGGTGACTCTGAGATATTCTGATACGTCGTCATCCGTAGTTTCTGACAAAATAGGCTTTTCATCCGTAAAAGGAACCCCAAAAGTCGCCGAGGCTTCTCTTGCTATTCCACGAACAGAAAGACAATCTGGTCTGTTTGTCGCGACGTCCGCCTCAAAAATAATATCGTCCATACCTAAGACTTCAAAAATACTTTCTCCCGGAATGCCTTCTTTGAGAATTAAGATTCCGTCCTTTATCGCGTCGGGATAATCGTGTTCGGTGAGTCCCAGCTCTTCAACGGAACAAAACATTCCCTGGCTCTCAACCCCACGAAGTTTCCCTTTTGTTATTTTCTGTCCTCCGTATACGACCGACTTGTGGAGAGCAACCGGAACCAAAGCTCCTTCAAAAACATTCGTCGCGGCGGTAACTATCTGTAAAGTCCCCTTGTCGCCGACATCCACTTGGCAAACCACCAATTTATCAGCGTCCGGATGCCTGTCTATTTTCGTTATTTTTCCGACTGCGATATTTGAGAGCCCGTCAGAAAGAGAATGAAAACCTTTTATTTCAGTGCCGCTCATATTCATTCTTCGCATAAATTCTCTTCCGTCCGCTTCAACCGCAGCATACTGTTTCAGCCATTTATATGAAATATCCATTATTCTATGTACTCCTTAAACTATCTTAAAAATTCCTGAGAAACCTTACGTCGTTCTCAAAAAGCATCCTTATATCAGTTATCTTATATCTCTGCATGACGAGTCGTTCAAGCCCCATTCCGAAAGCAAAACCGCTGTACTCCTCAGGATCTATCCCGCATCCTTCCAGAACTTTCGGGTTAACCATTCCAGCGCCGCCTATTTCAATATAGCCCTCGTCTTTGCAAAACGAACAACCGGAGCCCCCGCAATTAAAGCAAGTAACTGATATCTCGCAAGAAGGTTCGGTAAATGGAAAATAATCGGGGCGAATTCTCGTTTCCGCGTTTGCTCCGTAAAGCTTTTTAGCGATGACGTTCAACGAATCTTTCAGATGAGACATATTTATTCCCTTGTCGACAACCAGCCCCTCTATCTGATGAAATATCGGAGAATGAGTGGCGTCTATCTCGTCTATTCTGTAAACTCGACCCGGAGCTATCATTTTTATAGGAGGCTTTCTTTTTTCCATAGTTCTTACTTGAACCCCGGAAGTCTGAGAGCGAAGAAGCATTTCGGGAGAAAAATAAAAAGTATCTTGACTATCTCTTGCGGGATGATTTTTCGGAATATTCAAAGCCTCAAAATTATAATAATCATATTCGACCTCAGGACCGTCGACAATACTGTATCCGAGAGAGATAAAAGCTTCTTTTACCTCGTCCAAAACTATTGACAACGGATGTTTTTTCCCTATCCGAATTCTTTTCCCGGGAAGAGTCACATCAAGTTTTTCCGCCGACAGCTTATCTTCAAGAGCCTTTGCGGAAAGTTCGTCTTTTTTTATTTTTATTCCGTTTTCAATAAAATTCCTGATTTCATTCGCCGACTGTCCTATAACAGGTCTTTCTTCGGGAGAAAGCTTTCCCATTTGGGAAAGAACCGCGGTAAGCTCCCCTTTTTTGCCAAGATATCTTACTCTTACTGTCTCAATTTCATCAAGAGTCTGAGCGCGATCAAGTTCGGACGACGCTGAAAGTTTAATCTGCGTAAGTTGTTCTTTAATCATAAATCCACCAATTCCAATTTCTTATTTTCTTTATTTTTTATTAATTTTAATTTTAATTTTAAATTTAATTTAAATATATAAATATATCAAATATATAAATATGATTTTATATAAAACTAAATATAAAAAATACAATCTAAAAAACCACGAAATAATTACAAACGTTAATTTACATCAAAATATCCGAATCTATGTAAAGACAACGGATAGTTATAAAAATATAATATTAAAATAATAATTATAAAACAATATAATATCGCGAGTATATAAATTGTTATTTCGTTATATTTGTCTTTTTTTGTTTCTATATTATATTTAGCTCTATTTTTTATATTTTAAATATATGAAATAACAGGTGTACTAAAACAAGCTACAAATATAAGCGGACAAAAACATATAATAAATATATATATTTTTATCAAAGAGAGAAAAAAACAGAGAAACACATATAAATGACAATAAAGAAAAACATACAAAAAAAATATTAAAATATAACCATATAACTGTTATTTATTTTCTTTTATTTTCTTTTATTTTCTTTTATTTTCTTTTATTTTTTTCTTTCTCTCCCTCTTTTTCTCAAATCAATCCTATAATCCCGTATTATCTGATATTTAAATTCTCATTGGAGTCTGAATCTTCATTCTTATAATTTTTCTCCTTGTAATAAAATATGATTTCTTTCATTAACTTATAGAGAATAGCGGCCACAGGGACAGCGAAAAGCATTCCTCCGAACCCAGCGATTCGTCCCCCCACATACACGGCGACAAGAACCCACAAAGAAGGGACATTGTTTTTCTTCTTTATGATTTTTGAAATTATAA
>CAJFPG010000166.1 GCA_904398665.1 Candidatus Geddesella stercoravicola
GAAAAAAAATCACGCTTACATACAATTGAAACTTTTTGAATCGGATTGTCTCATCCGACAAATCGTACTAAATAAAATAAAAAAAATCATTTCCCTAAAAATGAGACTTTCAATAAATAAAAAATAACAAAAACTCTCGCGTACGACGTCTAAATCAGATCTCGTTTTTATATTTCAATTATTTCAATAAAGATTTTCATATAACATTTTCAGATATCTCATAATTAAGAATATAAGATTTATAAAATATTATAAAATATTATTATAATATCTTTACTTATTTTTATTATTTTTTAATTATATTAACATAATTAACGCGGGTTATCGCGAGAGCGCCATTAGAATATCGATTATCTTCGAATTTTTGATATTTAAGTACTTTTACCGTCACAAAAGGACGCAATCTTTCTCAGCAAAGCTATCTCTTTCACTTTAGAAAATGGCTCGGAGCGATATAACTCTTTTGGAAATATTATTCCTGTTTTTTCAAAAAACAAGTAAAAGTAACGGAAAAGCCTTAAACTCTGTTAAAAAGGAGCTATATCCATGGAAAGAAAACAATGGAAATATAAAATCGGAGGCAGGGCTCAGGGAATTATCCCTTCCCTGTTTCTGTTTGTTCTTTTCGGGGGAATAAGCGTATATTTATACATAAACAAACATGAGGCGTTTTTATTCGGAGCGATATTGACGGCGATCTCTGTCGTTTTAATTCTCTCTTGCGTTTTCCGGAAAATATTCGTAAAAGTCTTGATAGGAAAAACCGAGTTTTATTATCAGACAAAACCCGGAAACGGAAAAACTTATCGTTATAACGAAATTATCGAGGCATGGGAAAGCTCCGGAACCAATTTAAACGGAACGCCGCAACGCTTTTGCAACTATAAAACGAGAAACGGTCAAACAATCAAATTTCCTTTTTTCCCGTATGAGGCGGAAGGCGTGGATTATCTGATAAAACAGACGCAAAAAACACGTGTAGAAAAGCTTATTACAGACGATAACGAGCAAGAAGAATACGTAATCAACGGAAAAATATACGGAAAAACAAGCATCGTAATCACTCTTGTGCTTCTGGTCCTTGTTCTCACGATAACACTTCCGACCATGACACATTCCGAGCCCGCCGAAATCGGCGGAATAGAAACTATTCCTTTTACGGGACTTATCGCTGTGTCGGGAATTTTTGTCGCGTTAATCATACGCTATCTTTGCTTCAAAGTTCAAATCGGAAAAGACGGGGTCTATTTTAGATCAAATCCGTTAAATGGAAAATATTATCCTTACAAAGATATTATAAGCTGCGAAGCGGTACAAAAAGAATATCGCCACCATAGACCGAAAGGATCTTTCCATCAATTGCATTACTATTATTTTTATTTTACCGATAAAAATGGAAAAACAGTGAGGTTCCAATATCAAAAACCAATTTACGAACACGAAATCGAAACACTGAAAAAACGAATCGAAAAGGAAAAAAGTTCCGAAAAAAATCTTAACGGGGAGAAAAAAATAGAAAATATCGAAAAAAAACAAAAAAATCTCTGAAAAACTATTGACAAATAATTTAGATTGTGGTATTATCGTATTAGTTTAGTAGTACAGTTTTGAGAGGAGGCGGAAAAAAATTGGAATGGGAACTTGACAAAAACAGGCCGATATGCCCGCAGTTATGCGAGCTTTTATGTGTCCAAATAGCGAACGGAGAATTAAAACCGAATCAAAGACTCAAATCGGTACGGGAACTCGCGCTCTTAGCGGGAGTTAACCCGAACACCGTTCAAAAGTCTTTCGAGCAGCTTGAAAGACAAGGGTTGATATATTCCGTAAGAGGTACCGGCTGGTTTGTCGGGGAAACTACGGAAAAAGCCAAGGAAACGGTAAACGAAATTATACGAAAAAAGACCGCCGAGTATCTCGACGAAATGAGAAAATTGGGACTTGACACCCCGACGGCAAAAAAATATATAGAGGAGTGGGATACAGATGAGTGAGCTTCTTAGATGCGAGAACCTCACGAAAGATTACGGAGGATTTCGCGCTTTAAACGGAATAAATCTGTCGCTGGAAAGCGGAAAAATCGTGGGGCTTTTAGGACCGAACGGTTCGGGAAAGACAACTATGATAAAAATTCTCAACGGTCTTCTTACGCCGACGGCCGGAAAAATTTATATAAACGGGCACGAGCCCGGAGTCGAGACAAAAAAAATCGTAGCTTATCTTCCGGATAACATTTATCTGGGGACATGGATGTCGGTTAAACAAATCGTAGATTTGTTCACCGACTTTTACGCTGACTTTCGTCCCGACCTCGCGTACGATATGCTCGGAAGACTAGGAATATCCGCCGAAGTTAAACTGAAAACCCTCTCGAAAGGAAATAAAGAAAAAGTCTGTCTTATTCTCGTAATGGCGAGAAACGCCCTTCTTTACGTGCTTGACGAGCCGATAGCGGGAGTCGACCCGGCGACCAGAGACTATGTGATATCCACGATTATAAATAACTATAACCCGCAAGCGTCGGTTTTAATATCAACTCATCTGATATCAGACATAGAGCAGGTTTTGGACGAGGTTATATTTATTAACAACGGAAACATCGTTTTGCAAAAAACCGTCGACGAAATCAGAGAAGAGAACGGCAAGAGCGTCGACGAGTTGTTCAGGGAGGTATTCAGATGGTAGGAAAGCTTATAAAGCACGAGATAAAATCCTATTTAAGAACACTTTTACCGGTTCAGGCGGTGCTTCTCGGAATGGGGATTCTGACAAGATTCGTACAATTTTTCGAGTCGGACTCCACGGCGTACGGAATATCGTTCTGGTCTTCCTTGATTCTTTTTATAATCAGCATAGTGGCGTCGTTGCTTCTCACTTTTATTATAGGTATCGTAAGATTTTATAAAAACCTTTTCACGGGAGAAGGATACCTCTCTTTCACTCTTCCCGTAACCCCTGGTCAGCAGCTTTTTACGAAGGCGTTAGTTTCGTTTTTGTTCTCAGTCATAACAATAATAGTAATTCTTATCTCGTCAATAATCGCGATGGGAACGGACGTTTCTATAGAGGTTTTAAAAGCGGGGGGATATCTTCTCGGAAAACTTTTTGAGGAAACAGGAGTGGCAAACGGTTTATTTTATATAATAGAAGTTCTTCTTTTGATATTAGTCGCGATTATCTGCGGATATCTCCTCATTTACGCGTGTATATCGATAGGCCAGCTGGCGAGAAAAAATAAAATTTTGGCGGCGGTCGGGGTATATTTCGGATACAGCGTCGTGCTCCAGATAATAGGAACAATTTTTGTCGCGCTTATCGCGACAGGCGTTTTCGCCCCCATCTTCAGAATAATATCGGATTTTATAGAAACGTATCCGTTAGGATCGATTCATATCGGACTGATTTTATCTATTCTTTTTATCGCGGTGATATCTTTCGTGTATTATCTGATAACGTACTTTATAATCAAAAAACATTTGAATCTTGAATAAAGGAGAAACAATGATGAAAAAAATAAAATATCTTATTGTTTCCGTTCTCCTCGTTCTTTCCTGTCTTTCTCTTTGTTCATGCAGAGAACTCGACATGGCAAGATACACAACCGCGGTGTTTTCGGGGGAAGAGACTATTGAGTTGCGGGACGTTACGTACAAGAAGCTCCCCTCGAATAAATATATCTTTTTGATTTCGCAATCAAACGGATACGATTTGTCTTCGGGATATGTCACCGCCCCCGACGTGCCTGTGCTGCTAGCGAGGAATTTTGGAACGTATTACATTCTCAATGAGGAAGAGACTCTTCTTTGCACTACTCCTTACTATTCCAGCAATTCTATTATAATTCCGTCGTCGTATCAGGGCAATGTTTACAACGACAGCTCAATATACTGCCGAGAGGACCTTTACGACGAGATAAAGAATAAAATGCAAGATCCCGTGATTGATAAATATTTAATCCTATATTACGTTTATAACCAACAAACCGGAGAGACCAAAAGTGAAAAATATCTGCTTTCGGAAGCGGAGACCGCGGCGATAAACGCCGTTATACAAAACGATGAAAATCTGTTTCGTTTGAACGAAAACTCCGAAGAAAACCCTCTCTATTATTACAATTCGTTTATAACCATCCGTCCGACATCGGAAGATCTCTTATTCACCGACCGAAATATTATCAAAATATATTTTGTTGATGAAGATTATTACATTCAACTTTATACGGAAGAAAACGACAGCATAGAAATTTATTCCGTTCCGCAAGAATATAAGGACATTATCGGAACGCTTGAAAAATACTCTGATTATCCTTTTTACTCATAATTAAACTTCTAATTAAACTTCGTTTTTTCTAAATCGGAAAAAAATAAAAAAAAGAAATCTGCTCCCACAATAAAAAAGCTCTTGAAAAAAGCGTATTCCATAGGAATACGCTTTTTTACAAATTTACTTTAAAAATTTTTCGTCCGATATTAACTATTTTAAAGAAATATCGCTATTTCAGACGAAATAACGTTTCTACCAAGTCATTCGCTAAACTCCGCGATATGTACGATACCCTCTTCTCGAATAAGGTCTTTTATCACATTATCCGGCGAAAAAGCTCTCGGTAATTTCATCTTGCAAAAACAATGATAAATCTCATTATCATCGCCCTTTCCGCTTTTTTCGACGGTTATATCCGAAATCTTTATTCCGTGATTATTGCAATAATATTCTATATTATCTACGGCTGTTTTTTTATCCTGTATGTCAATGTCAAATACAACTTCGCTTCTTCGGAATTCCCTTGACTGCAAAACCCGAAGAGAAACCAAAACCACCATAACGATAACGAACGCCCCGATAGCCAAAAAATAATACCCCATTCCGGCGGCGAGCCCTATACAGGCGGTAAGCCAAAGAGTCGCGGCGGAGGTAAGACCTTTTATCGAGCCTCTATATTGCAAAATAGTCCCCGCGCCCAAAAATCCGATACCGGACACAACCTGAGCCCCGAGTCGTCCCATATCGACTTTAAGCGCCTCCGACAAAGACGGATCCTCGGCGATTTTGGCGATAGTCTCCTCAGATATCAATATTTGAATAATAGAGATTATCGCGGCTCCCATACAAACCATTATATGCGTCTTCATTCCGGCCGGACGATGATGATGTTCTCTCTCGAACCCTATAATAAGACCTATGATAAGAGCGACTCCCAGACGAAACAATATTTCATACCAAGTCAAATAATTTTCATCCTTTCATTTAAATTTTACCGAAACTTATAAAATAATAATTTTATCATTTTAACAGCGAGTCGATTATATAAAAATATTTACGGGACTCGAACTCGTAAAAAACAAAAATTAACAATAGAAAAACGTTGAAAGACGGCGGTAAGTCAACGACGCTCACCTTAACTTAATCATATGAATCATATGACGCGACAAATTACTTTTTTCTATAAATCACCAAAAAACTTAAAAAAGACGCCTCTTCGCTTCAAGAGAGAAAAGGGTACAAACAAAGATAAATTTTCAACAAAAAAATAAATTTAATTAAAATTTGGAAACTCAGTTAAAACGATAATATAACTTTCCCATATGCTAATTAAAATTCTTAGCCTATAATTAGTCTATAAACGTATCATTAATTATCAAAAACATAACGCACTGCTTTCCAAAAATTCCAAACGACATAACAAGCCAAAAGGACGGCGTAAACCATTAAAACGCTCTTAAAAATCTCAACCTTATTAAGATAAAGAAATAAACAAATATCCGCAAAAAAAGACATCAAAAAAACTCTTTGAAACAATAGTCTGAAATCTTAAAAAAGAAGAATTTCTCCTAATTATATAATATTTTTGCAAATCAAAAAATACAAAATTAAACCCGCTCAGGAAAGGACTTCGCTTTGCGAGAAAACTCGTTCCGAATTTTTAAATTAATTCATTGCCCTTATATTTTTATGGTTAAACCCAAACCAAAATTCAAGATAGCTAAAATAAAAACTAAATCAACGTCCAAATAAAAGGGAGGAAATCAAAATAAAAAGCAAAAGAGGAAGAAAAATCAAAAAAAATAAAAAAAATAAGTAAAAGCGAAATAAAAAAAACAAAAAACATGAATTCATATCCCAAAAGACACAAAAACATATAAAACAATCAATATGTTAGCGGTAAGTAACAGATATTTTATGACATATAATATCAAAAAATATTATCCTTGTCAATATTTAAAAAGGCGGCCGGGCGGCCTCAAAAAATCGAAACCGCCCGATAATTAAGATTTTTATCACGATATTATAAGCAATCGCGCTGTTTTATTTGTTTAATTAAAGAACTGACTGAAATAATCGCCAAATATTCCCCCGGCGTCATTTCTGTCGGAAGAGTTCTCGTTATCCTGAGAAGAAGAACTCCGCTCCGCTTCCTCCTGCGTGAGAGAATTATATTCGCTTGTGGAGAACAGAGTCATTGACAAAACCTGATTTTCCGCGTCTCGTAAAACAGTAAGCTCAACGGTATCTCCGACGCTCTTTTGCGAGAAATAATTTATCAATTCCTCTGTAGAGGTAACTCTCTGATTATCAACCTTCGTAATGATATCTCCGACCTTAACGCCTCCCTGATCGGCCGGACTGTTCGCGGTCACGGCGACAACCAAAGCGCCTCCTATCGTATTGTCGGTCTGAGCAGTAATTCCAATCATCGGTCTGTCGACGCTTCCGTTATTTATAAGTTCGGTAATAATATCGGAAACGCTGGATATTTGTATAGCGAATCCTATATTCTCATATTCCGTAGAAGAAACTTTTACGGAATTTATCCCTATAACTTGACCGTACATATTGCAAAGAGGCCCGCCGGAATTTCCGGAATTAATAGCGGCGTCGTGCTGGAACACGCTCAGCACTCGGCTAAGACTTGAAAATCTGTAATCGTCTCTGACGGCCGAAATATAACCGGCGGTTACCGTATTCTGTAAAGAAGCGTCATACGGGGTTCCTATCGCCACGACCTGATCTCCGACTTTCGTCTGAGACGAATCCCCTAACTCGGCCGCCGGGAAGTCGCTGCCGTCAACTTTCAAAACCGCGATATCCGTCGTGGAGTCGGTTCCCAAAATCTCAGCGGGATATTCCGTTCCGTCATTTGTCGTGACCAAAACCGAAACCGCGTTTTCCACAACATGATGATTGGTCACTATAACGCCGTCTGTAGTGATGAAAAATCCGCTTCCCATACTTGTTCCCGTCGTATATCCCGAGTTTATTTCAGCGGTTATCATCACAACGCTGGGAAGAACCTTTTCAGCAACTCCGGCGACGGTCAAAAGGTCGGTAGAGCCGCTCTGAGCGGTCTCATATTGAGGAGTCGAAGTGAAAGGATAAACGAAGGAACCGTCGCCTCCGGAGGCTCTGAGATAAAACCCGGAGACAGAAATCGCCGCAGAAGCCAGACTCACGACAAGACAAAAAGCGGTGACGACCCACAACGCCGCAATCCCCCCGCGTCTTTTTTCTTTTTTGACTTTTTTCGGTTTGCGGGATTTTTTCGGTTCGTTTGACGGAGAAGAATAATATCCTCCATAACCGTTCCCTATTCCCGAACCCGAAGCCCCGCCGTGTTCGGTTTCCGCCCCGACAGTTTCGGAGGATTGAGAAAACGCGACATCGGAGGAAGATATATCGGAAGAATTGGAAAAATCCCCGTTATTCTTTACGGAAGCGTCCTCGTCAGTTCCGTATTGAGAGAAGGAAGCGTTTTGAGTCGCTTCCGAAGTCGCCGAGGTCTCGACGTTCGAGAAAGAAGACCGTTCGCTCTCCCGAGAGGGGAAAGCGTTTTCTCTTTCATTAACATTGTCAGAACCCATACCGACAACATTATTCTCCTCATTCGGCAAAAAGTTTTTATTGTCTGTCATACAAACAGTCCTTTCCTGATTATTTGACCTTTCGGCCCTATTTTTTATCTACGGTTATAGTTTATCCCCAAAATTTGTTTGTTGCATCACAGAAATACGGCTAAATTTAGTTAAAAACGGAAAGTTTTAATAGAATAGGAGTCTCCTCAAAGTCCTCTCCGTGAAATTCGTTTTTTTCTTCTCTTTCAACGAAAAACCCGTTTTTGATGAGAATTTTA
>CAJFPG010000167.1 GCA_904398665.1 Candidatus Geddesella stercoravicola
AAACAATATAATCCAGACGTCGAACACGGGAAATTATAAAAAAGATTTTACTGACTTCATAATGCTCGATCATATTTATCAAAAAGCGATGTTCTCTCACGATATAGACACTTTTATAATATTTTCGGGAGACGGACATTTCAGTTCCGCCGCAAGTTGTCTAAAAAATAATTGCGGAAAAGAAGTAGGAATTTTCGGTGTAAAAGACGCTTTCAGCAATCAGCTTAAAGAAATAGCCAGCTGGTTCGAGGAAGTCCCGACCGTATTTGATATTTACGAAAAATATTTCGATATGATTTTCACAAATATAAAAGACGTGGAAAGAACCGGCAGGTCGATAAGACCGTCGTTCGCGAAAACGGTAGAACATGTTTCCGAGCTATATGGGGTTCCGGAAGATAAAATAAAAGAAGCCCTAAACGTACTTATAAACAAGGGATATACTTCAAGAAAAGAAAGCTCTTTCGGAAAAAAAAGATTTATGGTTCTCGATTTCGACTGGGATAAAATAGAAGCCGACGAAATCTGGGTCAAAGATCGCAATCTGAAGAGAAAAGAACAGGACAAAAACGACTCCGATAAGGTATTAGACGTTTTGTCGGGTAAGAACGAGGAGAAAGAAAGAAAACAAAAACAAGAAAAGGAAAAAGAAAAAACAAAAACAAACGAAAAAGAAAAAAAACAAAACTCAAATAAAAAAACGATTATGATAATCGATAAGAAATCGTCAATGACGACCTCTCAAAAAAAAGAAAACGGACATAATAAAAAAGGACATTCGTCAAAAAAGAATACTAACGAGAAAAAAGCGTCTTTATCGGTTTCAAAAGAAACTCTTAAAATTATCCCCGTTGGCGAAAAGAAAAATGAGGAAATACTTTCTCAAAAAACAAATATCTCAGAAGAGAAAACAGTAATAGAAAAGATTCCTCGATCAAAACAAAAGACCGAAACGCCGCGAAAAAGCAAGTCAAACGTTTCCGAAGAGAAAAAGGACAAAGCGCAAAAAAAAGAAAAAGAAGCAGCGACAAAGAAAGCGAAAGAAAAAAACCGAGAGAAAAATCAAAAGATATATGAGACAAAAAACGCGACAATCACTTTGGAAAACAAAGAAACCAAAGAAATAAAGAAAGACGAGAAATTATCCGTAAAGATTGAAAGCATAAATACAGAAAAAACAAAACGACTCTCATCAAAAAACGGGGAAAATACAAATTCTAAAAAGCGAAAACGTCAATATTATACAATAAAAAATAACGCATCAAAAGCAAAAAAATGACAAATGACAATTTTAAATTTTATACAAGATCTTTTTCATTACGGATTTTTGTAAAAAAGAAAAATTTCATAAGTTTTAAGGATTTAATAAAAATCATATATCGCTTTTTCATATATTACTTTTTATGTAAATATCTAATTTATCTTATGTCTCGATTTAAACAAGACTTTTTTTTGGGGAACTTTTTTAATCGCTTTATCTCAAAGAAACAGATGAGGATATCTCATCTGTTTCTTATTTTTCTATATTATTCTATTATTATTTATTATTATTTTATTTTTTACGTTCTCAAAACCTATATTGAATTTTATAATATCCTTTTATAATATTATTCGATAAGCTCCTATTTTCACTTTATAAAACGCCAATGATTTTTTCTGAAAAACATAATTAAAAGATAAAAAAAATATAAAACAGCTCTCGAAATCAACACAAAAAACTATGCCCTCACAAAATATTAAACGGTATAGATATTAAATAACATAATATTTCTTCTATATTAGAGAAGACACAAAAATATCATATGTATTCCGGTATTTTTGTGTCTTATTTTTTATTGAATATTATCAAAATTATCAATATCTATAATCAAAAATTCGAGTGGACTTTTTCTCGCTTCTCGGAAGATCTCCAATCGCTACGGCCTTCGGAACGATTCCGACGTTGATTTTACTTTTGAACTCCTCTTTAAGCTCTCGTTCAAAGTCTTTTTTCTTATCCTCGTCGATATCGGTCTCGACAAAAACAGTCATTCTGTCCCTGCCGTTCTCATGATCGATAAAGACCTGATATTCGCTTGAAGCCGAGGGAATAGCTTTAAGAATCTCGTCAATTTGCCCCGGAAAAATATTAACGCCTTTAACTTTTACCATATCGTCGGTTCTTCCGAGAATAACGTCTATACGCGGATATTTTCTGCCGCACGGACACAAAACATCGTCCGGAACTATACGCGTCAAATCGTGAGTGCGATATCTGATGAGAGGAGCGCCCTCCTTTTTCAACGTTGTTATGACAAGCTCGCCAAGCTCGCCGTCAGGAAGAACTTTTCCGGTCTTAGGATCGACGATTTCAAAATATAAATAATCATCAAAATAATGCATCCCGGTATTATACTCGCAATTTATAGCTATTCCCGGGCCGTAAACCTCGGTTAAGCCGTAAATATCATACAACTCCACCCCGAGTTCGTCGGCGATTCTCGATCTCATCTTTTCTCCCCAACGCTCGGAGCCTATGATTCCTTTTTTCAAATAAATCTTATCTTTTATGCCTCGCTTCTCTATTTCCTCCGCCAATAGCAAAGCGTAAGAAGATGTAGCGCAAAGCACGGTCGATTTCATATCCTGCATGAATCTAAGCTGTTTATCGGTGTTGCCGGGACCCATCGGAATAGTCATAGCCCCCAATTTTTCGGCGCCGAGCTGAAACCCTATTCCCGCGGTCCATAGCCCGTATCCCGGAGTTATATGTATACGATCTCTTGGAGTGACGCCCGCGATCTCATAACAGCGTTTAAAAAGCTCGGCCCAATCCTCAACGTCCTTTTTTGTATATGGGACTATTACGGGAGTTCCGGTCGTACCGCTGGAAGAATGAATACGAACAATCTCATCCTCCGGAACGGCGGAGAGACCGAGAGGATAAGCGTCTCTAAGATCCGCCTTTTCAGAAAAGGGAAGCTTTTCAAAATCTTCTCTTGTCTTTATATCATCCGGTTCAATGCCAATAAGCTTCTCATAATAAAAACCGCCCGCGGCTTTAACTCTTTTAATCTGACGCCGAATATCTCTCAGCGTTTCTTCTTTCATTTTCATACTCAGCCTCCTATACTCTCAAAGCCGAAAGCCAACGCCCGTTTATTCATTTCCAAAAACTCAGGCTTTACTTTTTTTACAACGGCCGCTTCCAATTCGGCTCTCGTCAGTCCCAAAGCGCCGCTTCCGGCCGAGGCGCCGAGCAAAACTACGTTTAAAACTTTCATAAATCCGAAAGTTCTCTCAACTTCGTCCCCGCTTATCGCGTAACATCTTTCGATTGTGCTCTTGATATAAGCCACGCTTTCCCGAGCGTCGTATTTTTCTCCCGAAAGAGAAGACATAACGGCGTAAATCGGCCTGTCACAAAGTACGACCGTTCCGTCTTTCCTCAAAAAAGAAAGATTTCTGACCGCCTCAGAAGGTTCAAAAGCTATAATAAGATCGGCTTTCCCGGGAGGAATCATCGGTGACGGAACCGTTTTCCCGACTCTTACATGACTTACAACCGAGCCGCCTCTCTGTGCCATACCGATAGTCTCGGCCGTTCTCGCGAAAAGACCCTTTTCCATAAAAGCGGAAGCTATAATTCTCGAAGCTAAAACGGTTCCCTGACCGCCTACTCCGCATAAAAGACAATTATTCATCAATAGCCTCCTCACCGATACACTTTTTCGGACAAATTCTCGAACACAAACCGCACCCCACACAAAGATCTCTGTCTATCATCGCCTTGCCGTCTTTAACCGAAAGCGCCGGACATCCGAGTTCACGTATACATTTCAAACATCCGATACAGTCATTTTTCTTTACAAAAAGACTCTTTTTAGATTTGACTATCGCCGCGCAAGGGGCTTTAAAAATAACGGCGCGAAAACCTTTTTTATCGGCGGCTTCTTTTATAACGGCGACCGCCGTCTCATAGTCGAAAGGATTCGCCGTTCTCACAAATTCAGCCCCCATCGCTCGTAAGATTTTCTCGATATCGACGGCCTGAGTAACGTCTCCCATAACGGTAATTCCCATACCCGGATGAGGCTGATGACCAGTCATAGCGGTCGTGGAGTTATCCAAAACGACCAAAACCATATTTGACTTGTTATAAATGGCGTTGACAATTCCAGTCATACCTGAGGCAAAAAAGGTAGAATCTCCAACAAAAGCGAAATTGACGGAAGAATCGTCCGCTCTCCCTATGCCTTGGGCGACAGTTATCCCGGCGCCCATACAAAGACAGGTGTCAACCATATTCAACGGAGCGGCGTTTCCGAGAGTATAACATCCTATGTCCCCGCAAAAAACCGCCTTTTTGCCCGCCATCGCTTTTTTTACGGCGTAAAACGACGCTCGATGAGGACATCCCGCGCACAAAACGGGAGGCCGAGCGGGAGGCTTGGGAGGAAAGGAAGAATGTAAATCAGCCTTTGAATCCGAATTAAAATTAAAATTTGAATTTGAATTTGAATTTGAATTAGAATTAGAATTAGATTGTAAGTCTGAGCCTAAATTAGAGACAGAACCGGAATTATAACGAGAAGAGAAAGACGAATTCTCGAAAACCGTCATTGTCCCGTATTTCTCACTCAATATATCTCCGATAATTTTCGCGGAAAGTTCTCCCGCGCAAGGAACGTCACCGGTACGTTTGCCCCTGATTTCAAAAGACATTCCTTTTTTCCCTAAAAGATAAATCAAAGAGTCCTCTATTACCGGATCGAGCTCCTCAAAAACTATTATCTTGTCTACCCGCGAAATAAATTTTTCGGCGAGTCTCTCCGGGAAAGGATATGGAGTCGCGACCTTAAAAATCGTAAACTTGTCCTCGTTTCCGGCGATAGCGTCGGCGACGTAAGAAAAGCAAATCCCTCCGCACGCTATCCCGATTTTCCCTTTTCCCTTTATCTCATTTAGAGTAAAAGAAGAGAAGACGTCTTTTAATTCCGTCTCTCTTTTTTCAAGTTTTATTTTATTTAAATAAGAAAGTCGAGGGAAAATTACCCACTTACCGTCCTTAATAAACCCCTCCGCCGGCTTCGGCTTAAAAGATTCCGAAACCTCAATCGAGGCGCAGGAGTGGCACACTCTGGTAGTCGAACGTAAAATAACGGGGGTCTCGTATTTTTCCGAAAAATCAAACGCCTTCCCGACAAGCTCGTACGCCTCTTCCGGAGAAGAGCAATCAAAAACCGGAATTTTAGCATATTTCGCGAAATGACGCGTATCTTGCTCCGTCTGTGACGAAATCGGCCCCGGATCGTCAGCGACGTAAACTATCATTCCGCCCTTTACCCCTATGTAATTTACGCACATAAGAGGATCCGACGCTACGTTTAAACCGACCTGTTTCATCGTCACCATCGACCTGGCTCCGGCGTAAGAGGCCCCGGCGGCCACTTCGAGAGCCGCCTTTTCGTTCACCGACCATTCTACGTAAACCGAACCGTCGTTTCTCTTGGCGACAGTCTCGATAACCTCCGTAGACGGAGTCCCCGGATATCCGGAAACCACCGAAACTCCCGCCGCGAGGGCGCCGAGAGCGACGGCCTCGTTTCCCATAAGCAATTCTTTCATTTTATCACCTTAAAAAATTTACGATTTATGCATTCAATTTTATACATTTACAATAATACTCCATACATAAAAAACATCAAAACACGTCAAAAAATATTAAAAAGCATAACCTAAACTTCCGAATGATTACGCCATAATAGAAATTTTTAATTCCTAAATCTTAAAAATCTCAAAAACAAATTATACAATCTCTTTTTTCTTATTTTCTGTTCGTAGACAAAAAAAAGAAAAAAAACGAGTCAAACAAATTTAACAGTCATAGTCATATTTATAAAATAGACAATATGACTATATTATCTAGCCGCTACACTTATTCCGCCACGCTTATTTTCTATCGTTTTTCTTCTTAAAAACCACTCTATTCCCGCTTCTCGATTATATTTCGCTATAAAAAAACGGTCGAAAAAAATGTAACAAAAATTGAAACGAAAAACAATAAAAAATAAATTAAAAATATTTAATAAAAAATATCAATCGAAGCAACATCCTCGCTGTCATATCGATATATCGAACAAATTTCGATTTCGATATAAATTATAGATATATAGATATAATATGTTATATATCATATCTCATCATATATATTATATAAAATTATTAAATAACTATCTCAATCTCAATAACTATCTCAAAAACGATATATCATATATAAAAAATATCATAATTATTAAATAATTATCGCAAAATCGGAAACATAAACCGAAAATTGTTTCACGAATACCATTCCTCAAATTAATATAAACTCATACTTCATAAACTCATACTTCCGAAATAAAATTCTCTTCTTTCTCAGAAGAAAGATGGGACACATCGCCCAAAAGTACGCAAGTCGGAAGAAAAACATCTTCGCACTGAGAAAAAACTATTTCGGTAACAGAGGAAGTCGGAAGAAAAAAACGCCTCCAAACTTGTAAAGGCGGCAACTCACAAAGCACAGATAAAAGCAAAACGCCCTTTCCGTTATGACAAACGAAAGCGAGCGTCTTGGTCTCGTTTTCTTCGTTGCCCTCCGCTCTCTTATATCCGCCGGAAACCTTTATAAATCCGTATTCTTTCAAAAAGGCACAAAGTCCGGACGAAGTTTCAATCAGTTTATCCACAAAGCCTTCTTCAAAAAATTCGCCGTATTTTTTTAAATCAGAAAACTCCGCGATATTAAAAATCTCAGAATTAAAGGACAGAAAATTTCCGGGAACTTTCCAGGGATAAAACTCATTTTCTCCGTCAAGTATTTTTTTATCGAACTCTTCAAGAAAATCGAGTTCTTCAACCGCTTTCCCGGTAGTTTTGGCGATAGCGTCGGCCGTCTGTTTCGCCCTACCGTACGGAGAAGAAAAAATCATATCGATGTTTCTTTTCGCTAATTTTTCGGAAAGAAGAGAAACGTCCCTTTTCCCGACCTCTGTCAAGCAATCGTTTTCATAATCCGGATCGCCATGGCGAATTATAAGTATCTTAAACATATTTCCCCGTCTTCCTCTTTTTTTATCTTCCCGAAACTCGCCGCAAAACACAATCAATTCAAAATACGAAATCTTTTTGAAAAAACCTCTTTTTTGTATTTTTTTCTCAGTATTCTTCTCGGAATTTAAAATCTTCTCAAAATATCAAAAACCGCTACTCTTCAATCAAAAAAGAGAGATTCGTTCCAATACCCTTATTCTAACAAAAAATTGAGTCTAGAATCAAAGCTAGAGTTTATCAAAATCGTCTATCCCGACTCTTTGTCTTTTTTATTTCTCAGCTTTTTAAAAAACTCCCGTAAAAGAGAAAGACACTCCTCCTCGCAAACGCCGCCCACCGCCTCCGGGAAATGATTAAACGGCATCTTATGCAGCTCGCAAACGCTTCCCATCGCCCCGAATCGTTTGTCAAACGCTCCGAAAACGACTCTGTCTATTCGAGAGTTTATAACCGCTCCGGCGCACATAGGGCAGGGTTCGAGAGTAACGTAAAGAGTGCAACCGCAAAGTCGCCAACTACCAAGCTTTTTACAGGCTCTGTCTATCGCGGAAATTTCAGCGTGTAAGAGTGAGTTTTGTTTCTCTTCTCTGCGATTATACCCCGAAGAAATTATCTTTCCGTCTCGAACAATTACGGCGCCGACAGGAACTTCCGCCCGAGCCTCAGCTTTTTTAGCGCGTTTAATCGCCTCTTTCATGAAAAATATATCGTCTCTCATCACATCACCGAAATTTCCAGACGCTTCCTCACCGAACCGGTATACGGATTTGAAATCGAATATCCGAGAGTCACTTTGCCTCCCAAAGAAGATAACTCGTTTTTAAATTCAGTTATAAAAAACTGAACGGGAATACTTTTCATAGTATCGGCGTCAAGCTCCGATACAGCGCAGGTCTTTCCATTTTCAAGGATTAAATCTCCTCCGTCGCCAAGCCGAAAAACAAAAGTATTCTCGCCATATATCTCAACGACGTTCTTTTCCCCGTCCTCGCCCATAACCTCGCTGCCGTCCCATGATATCTCAAATCCTCCGTTTTTCTCCGAGAATTTCCCGTCGCAGAGAATATTGAGCGTCTCCTCTCCGTTATAATCGGAGCGGATATTAAGCAGAACGTTCTTATTCATTTTTTGAATGTTCCTTTACGGCAAAATTTAAAAGTCTGTCGAGCATCTCCGAATAAGAAACCCCTTTTTTTGCAAACGCCATGGGATACATACTTATCGAAGTAAAGCCGGGAAGAGTGTTTATCTCGTTTATGTATATCTTATCGTCACCCGTCAGAAAAAAATCGACTCTGGCAAGTCCTTTACAATTACAGGCGCGATACGCTCTTTTAGCGATATCGGCAATTTTTCGTCTTAAATCTTCCCCGATATCCGCCGGAAGTATATTCGAGGAGCTAGGGTCGTTATATTTTGAGTCGTAATCGTATACCTCTTTCGCGCTTTTGACTCTCCCGACGATTCCGCAGTCGATATCGGAAGAATCATTTCCCATAACGGAAACCTCTATTTCTCTGAGATTTGAAAGCCCCTCCTCGGCGATTATACGATCGTCAACCGTAAGAGAGAGCTGTATGGCGGAAAAAATCTCCTTTTTCGTTCGACATTTAGTAATTCCCACCGACGAACCGGCGTTAGACGGTTTTATAAATACGGGGTACCCCAATTTTTCAAAACGTGAAACCACGCCCTCGACGTCTTCTTCTATGTCGCGTTTAACCGCGTAATCCCATTTAACGTGCGGGATACCGTTCGCCGCGAAAAAAATGTTCGCAGAGATTTTATCCATACAAATCGCCGAAGACAAAACCCCCGCGCCGACATAAGGAATTCTTAAAAGCTCTAAAAGCCCCTGAATCGTCCCGTCCTCCCCGTTCTTTCCGTGGAGTACCGGGAAAACGACGTCAAAACGCATTTTCTCCCCGTTTTTAACAAATGTCGAAGCGGAAAAATCTATTGTCACCGGAATATTGTCCCATTCCGTCCATTTCCCGGATTTTATATCCTCGTTTGACGCCGAAGTGAAAAACCACTCGCCGTCTTTTGTTATTCCGATTTTGAAAACTTCATGTCCCCGAAGATTTTCAAGGACGTTAAAAGCCGAAAGGCAGGAAATCTCATATTCAGTAGACTTCCCTCCAAAAATAATCGCCGTTTTCATACCTTGCACCCCCACACAATTCTTTCGATACCGGCGGTATCCACGGCCGTTCCTATATTCGAAAAGCCGTTTACTTCAAGTATATGCGAAACATCTCTCGCCTGACAGGCGCCGCACTCGAAAAGAAGACGACCTTTCGGCGACAACGCTGAAAAACATTTTTCCGATATAACACGATAGAAATCAAGCCCGTCCTCTCCACCGTAAAGAGCCTCCGAAGGCTCTTTCAAAACATAATCCGAGAGCTCTTTCATCTCTTTTTTGGAAACATACGGAGGATTCGATACTATAAGGTCATACTTTCCAGACGGAAACTCTTTCATAACGTCTGAAAAAAAGGTTCGGCATCTGCTTTTAAGACCAAATTTCTCAATATTTTTTTCAGCTGTTTTCAAAGCCGAAAGAGAAAAATCCACGAGAATAACTTCCGCTCCGCTTTCAGCCGCGAGCGTTATGCCTATACACCCTGACCCACAACAAAGGTCGAGAACAGAATCGCCCTTTTTTAGAAAAGAAAGCGCTTTCTCGACAACGATTTCAGTATCGTTTCTGGGAATCAAAACATTTTTGTCAATAAAGAACTCTCTGCCGTAAAAATTTGTTTCTCCCGTCAAATACTGATACGGAATTTTTTTTTCGCAAAAATCAAAAACCATGTTTAAAAGTCTCGACTTCTCCGAACTCGACATAAAAAAAGGGGTTTTCTCAGAAAGAAAAATAAGATTCTTTCTCGTTTCCTCGAAACTTTTCCCAATAACAGACGCCAGCATCGCCGCGAAAATAACTCGCTCGTCGCCCTGGTCGGCGGCTTTTATTCTCGAAAGGAACTCTCTATACTCGGAAAGAGACAGATCATTTCCCATAAGCTATCGACGGGTTTATCTCCCCGCTTTCATCTCGCAAACTTTCTTTGAGAGCGGTTATCGCGACTTCTATTTCTCCCTCGTCGGGTTCGGAAGTCGTGATTTTTTGCAAAGCCTTACCGGGAGCGCTTATTATCCTGGTGAAAATATTGTCGTATTTTCCCGAAAGCTGAATCAGCTCAAAACTTATGCCCGCGACCACCGGAAGCAAAAGAAGTTTAAGAGCGAAACGAATCCAATAATTATTCCAAGTAACAAAGGAGAAAAATAAAATGCTCACTATCATAACTAAAAATATAAAAGACGTTCCGCAACGAGGATGCAGCCTTGACTGTTTTTTCACATTCTCGTAAGTAAGTTCTTCCCTCGCCTCAAAGCAAAAAATAGTTTTATGCTCGGCTCCGTGATATTCAAACAATCTCTTTATATCCTTCTGCTTTGACACAATAACTATATACAACAGAAAAATAACAACTCGAATAGCTCCTTCTATAAGAGTTTTAAACACTCCGAAATCAAAAACCATAGAAATAAGCCACATACAAAAAAGAGGAAGAGCTATAAATAACCCGACGGCGAGAATCACCCCAAGAGCCGCGGAGAAAACAAGTAACGCGGATTGCACAAATTTATTGCCGTCCTCTTCTTCATCTTCAAATCCGGCAATCTCCGCCGAACGCATTATAGATCTATATCCGACTACCAAGCTCTCTATAAAAGCGAAAATACCTCTTATTATCGGCAAACGAAAAAGCTTAAACTTTTTTCTTATTGAAAATTCTTTCATCTCTTCCGTAACAATTTCCCCAGACGGGCTTCTAACCGCGAGAACGCTCTTTATCGGGGACTTCATCATAATCCCCTCCATAACGGCCTGTCCGCCGACGTTGGCATATTTAGCTGTTTTGCTCATCTATTGTATCTACCTTTCGCAATGTTCAAATATAAAAAATATAAAAAACAACTTAATAAACTTAATAATAAAAATATCTTAATAATAAAAATATCTTTTACAGTATAAAAAACTTAATATTCCGAATAAAAATAAAAAATATCGTCTATA
>CAJFPG010000168.1 GCA_904398665.1 Candidatus Geddesella stercoravicola
CCCGCGATGCTTTTGTCCACTATCTCTTTTGTTGTTTGTTTAACGGGGATTGTTTTCGCTTTGATTACTCAGAGCAACGTCATTGACGATATAGTTAAAACGTTATTATCTACTTTTGTCAGTTCATATTTTATGCTTTTTGCTATGGGACTTCTTACCGGTATAACAGAAAGAAAAAGAATAAAATCAAAAAGATGGAAAAAGATATTATATTATTTTACTTTCCCTATTTTTCTTTTTTCCTATATCCCTATTTGTATAGTAGCTCCTTTTGTCAATGTTAAATGGAAACCTACCAAACATTCATTTTCAATGAATGTCAGCGATGTAAATAAAAAAAAGCCTTCCGCTGAAAAAGAATTGGTTGGAAAATGATTTAAGAAAAATAAATGAGATATATTAAAACAATATTAAGGAAATAATACGCTTAATAATATATGATTTTTATATTTGTATTTTTATTGGATATTTTTTGTTAAATATAAAATATATTGTTATATTGTTATATTGTCTACTTAATATATATATTTTTGTCTATTAATTAAAATATATATTGTATACTATATATTTTATATATAATTTTATTTTATATTTTAGCAAGATTTTGAAAAATTTGTTTATAAAAAAACAGAATTGTTGCTTTTGCAACAGACAAATAGAATCTATATAGATATAATATAAACAAATATTTATAATAAAAAACAGGGAGGAATTTAAAATGAAAAAGTACTCTTGCCCTTGCGGATACATATATGATCCAGCGGTAGGGGATCCGGATAGCGGTATAGCTCCGGGGACAGCTTGGGAGGATGTTCCCGATTCTTGGACCTGCCCGATATGCGGACTCGGAAAAGATGCTTTTGAGGAAGTCGAATAGTAAAAAGCGGGCGCTGATTTTTTTTCAGCGCCTGATTTTTGAATAGGAAATAATAAAGGAGTGTCGTGAGAGATGAACATAACAAAAGATATTAAATATATAGGCGTAAATGATAAAACAATAGATTTGTTTGAGGGACAATATATTGTTCCGAATGGTATGTCATATAACTCATATGTTATTTTTGACGATAAAATCGCGGTTATGGATACGGTAGACGCCAATTTTACTCATGAGTGGTTGGATAATCTTTCCGATGCTCTTGAAAGCCGCCAGCCAGACTACCTTGTGGTTCAGCATATGGAGCCTGATCATTCCGCGAATATTTTGAATTTTATGAAGGCATATCCGAATTGTTGTATTGTAGCAAACACCAAAACATTTGCTATGATAGAAAATTTCTTTGGAGACGCGGCTTCTTCTTTCGAAAAAATTATTATTGGAGACGGGGACACGCTGTCGCTTGGTAAACATGAATTGACTTTTGTTTTTGCTCCCATGGTTCATTGGCCAGAGGTCATGGTAACTTACGATAGCTTTGATAAAGTTCTGTTTTCCGCGGATGGCTTCGGCAAATTCGGCGCTATTGACGTTGACGAGGAATGGGATGACGAGGCGAGACGTTATTATATCGGAATAGTAGGGAAATACGGACAACAGGTTCAATCTTTATTAAAAAAGGCTTCAACTCTTGATATTGAAATTATTTGCCCGCTTCACGGCCCCGTTTTGAAAGAAAATTTGTCTCATTATATAAATCTTTATAATATATGGTCGTCTTATACCGTTGAGTCTGAGGGGATCGTTGTCGCTTATACATCAGTATACGGCAATACTAAAAAAGCGGTTATACGTCTTTGCGATTTCCTTAAAGCAAAAGGTTGCCCTGAAATAAAAATTTATGATCTTGCCAGGAGCGATATTTCCGCTGCCGTCGCGGATGCTTTTAGATATGGGAAATTGGTGCTTGCCACTACTACTTATAACGCTGATATTTTCCCGTTTATGAAACAATTTATAGATCATCTTACCGAGAGAAATTTTCAGAACAGAACTGTCGGGCTTATAGAAAACGGCTCGTGGTCTCCGCTTGCCGCTAAAATAATGAAAGAAAAATTTTCGACAAGTAAAAATATTACTTGGCTTAATACTTCTGTAAAAATAAAATCCGCCGTAAATCGTGAAAATGAAGAACAGCTTGAAGAAATGGCCTCCGAGCTTTGTAAGGATTATATTGCTCTGTCAAATGATTCCGCGAATAAAAACGACCCTTCCGCGTTATTTAAAATTGGTTACGGACTTTATCTTGTTACTTCAAACGACGGAAAGAAGGATAACGGGCTTATAGTAAATACCGTAACACAAGTGACCGATACTCCAAATCGAGTCGCTGTTACTATAAATAAGGCTAATTATTCTCATCATGTGATAAAACAGACGGGAGTGATGAACATCAATTGTCTTTCTGTTGAGGCTCCGTTTAGAGTTTTTGAAACTTTCGGGTTTCAGAGCGGTAGAAATATTAATAAGTTTGAGGGGTATAATGTTGTAAGAGCCGATAATGGATTGGTTATCTTGCCCAAATATATAAACGCGATGATTTCATTGAAAGTTGAGCAGTATGTGGATCTTGGGACTCATGGAATGTTTATTTGTTCGGTAACAGAATCGAGAGTTATAAGTGATAAAGAGACTATGACTTACACATACTATCAAAGTAACGTAAAGCCGAAGCCTCAGACAGAGGGGAAAAAGGGTTTTGTTTGCAAAATATGCGGATATATATATGAAGGAGACGAATTGCCGGAAGATTTTATTTGTCCTCTTTGCAAACATGGCGCGGCGGATTTTGAGCCTATAAATAATTGAGCTTCGGCGGAAAGGATATGATTGATGAAGATTTTATTTTACGATATGAAGCCGTACGATAAGGAGAGTTTTGAGAAAGTACGTCCTTTATATGGTGGAATAGAAATCGATTATTTAAAAACAGATATTTCTATCTCTACCGTTCCTCTTTCAAAAGGCTATGACGCGGTTTGCCTTTTTGTCGCTTCAGATGTCGACGCTCCGGTAATAGAGAAACTTAGTGAAAATAACGTAAAACTGATTTTAATGCGTTGCGCCGGTTATAACAATATAGATCTTGACGCCGCGAAGAAATACGGAATTACAGTTATGAGAGTTCCCGGTTATTCTCCGGAGGCGATAGCCGAACATGCTCTCGCTTTGGCGTTTGCTGTGAATCGACATATTCATAAGGCGTATATAAAGGTCAGGGAAAACAATTTTAGTCTTATGGGCCTTACCGGAGTGAACTTTTTTGGAAAAACCGCCGGCATTTTCGGGACTGGAAAAATCGGAGCGGCGATGGCTCGCGCTTGTCATGGAATCGGAATGAAGATAATAGCGTTTGACAAATATCCGAATAAAAATTTAGATTTTGTGGAATATGTCACGATTGACGAACTTTTAAAAAGAAGCGATCTACTTTCCCTGCATTGTCCTCTAACTGAGGAGACTTATCATATAATAGATATTAAAGCAATTAATAAAATGAAAGACGGAGTTATTCTCGTAAATACGTCCAGAGGCGCGCTTATAAGTTCTGACGATCTGATAAAGGGTATTCGACAGCATAAGTTCGCGGGAGTCGGGCTTGATGTCTATGAGGAAGAACAGAATAATGTTTTTGAGAATAGGGAAGACGATATTATGGAGACATCGATAACAGCCAGACTATTATCTTTCCCGAATGTTATAATAACCTCTCACCAGGGCTTTTTAACGGAAGAGGCGTTGGAGGCCATAAGCCGAACGACACTTGAAAACGCGAAGAGCTTTTCTGAGGGTAAAGCTATAAAAGAAAATATTATAGTATAAATCAAATAAAATATTATAGTATAAATTATTGAATAGTTTAAAAAATAATTTAAAGAATCTTAAATTAAAAACCTGGTAAAATAAATGATACTTATTTTATCAGGTTTTTTGTTTAAAGCGGAAGAATATTGATTTTGAAAGAGATTTTAATATTAATTATTTTTTGATATTGATATATTTATAGCGATATTGTAATATGATAAAATTTTTGATATAATGATGTCAACAGTTAATAAAATTTAATAACGGAGAAAAACGCTATGAATAATTACGAATGTTTGTCGTCTTACACAAAAGAAGAACTGATAAATCTTATTGAGATATATTCTAAAAATTGGCTTGCCTTAGACGGAGTTTGGTTTCAATCGATAGAACGGAAATTCGGTATGGACGAGGCTATGTTTTATGATAGGGAAGCCTGGCGAAGATTTACAGTGATTGAGGCAAAACGAATAAAAGAATTCCTAGGGCTGGGCAATAATTCCGGTATTGAGGGATTGTCAAAAGCGCTTCGACTTCGTTTTAACTCTAATATTAACAAAGATAAAATTGAGATTGGCAAGAATGTCCTTATATACAGTGTTTTGGACTGTCGCGTCCAGAGCGCGAGAAAGCGTAAATGTATGCCTTTGCATCCGTGCAAATCTGTTGGTATCATAGAATATGACGGTTTCGCTAAAACGATTGACGAGCGTTTTATTTGCGAATGCGAGAGTTGCTATCCTGATATCTCTGATAACGATTGTGCCTGTAAATGGAAATTCGTGTTGAAAGAAAAAAAATAAATGATTCTTGCCTAAATTTACAATATTTTAAGAGCATTTATTATTTATCTTTATTTTTTTTCTGTGCTTTTATCTGAAATATCGCCGTTAATTTGTGTGCATACGATATTTTGACAAGAGACTGATCCGTTGACGACATCGCACTTTATATCGCGGCATTCTATCGAATTTTCGACATTTTCACAAATTATATCGCTGCCGGTAGTCACATTTCCATTGATATTTCCACAGGTGATGTCCCCTGCGGAGGTCAGTCCTCCTTCTATGTTTCCGCAAGTGACATCCCCTCCCGCGGAGATCCCTCCACTAACGTTTCCGCAGAAAACGTTATTTCCAACGTTGATATTTCCGTTAATATTTCCGCATTTTATACTTTCTTTTGCGTTCGCGTCGCCGGCTATATCACCCTCGCATTCAATATTGCAATAGCTGATGACGTTAAGAGGAGCGCCTTTGAGATGAAAGGTAAAGTTGGATATATCTTTTGAGCTGTCTAAAATTTTATGTCCTAAAAAGACAACGCCTCTTATTGTTTCGTCGTCAAGCCAAGGCAAATCGGGAACAAGATCATAATGTATTTCTTTTTTGACTCCTTTTTTATCTGTGTCAAAAAGTTCATCGATCGAGATTCCAAAAATTTCGGCAAGCTCTGGAAGTATTAAGATATCCGGACATGATTGCTCGTTTTCCCATTTGCTTATCGCTTGGAATGTTATCCCGAGTTTGTCCGCAAGAGCTTCTTGCGTATATCCAAATTTTTTACGATAAAAAGCGATGTTATTTGCTAATATTTTGGAATAGTTTTTCATAATATTTCTCTCCTTTCCATATTAAGTATAGCATCTTTTTAATTAAAAAACTATAACTCATTTGTTGAAAAATTCAACTTTTGGTTGAACTATATTTGAAAATATTAAAAGAAAGTTTTGTGTTTGGAGTAAATATTCTGCGAATAGATATAACTATGTATCAGATAAGATATTTGAAATTGTAC